>JAEWKL010000838.1 GCA_023386115.1 Pseudomonadota bacterium | reverse complement strand
CCGCGGGCGAGGCCGAGGGCCCGGGTCGCGGAGGCCGCGAGTCGGCCGGCGACCTCTGTGCCCACGCGCGCCAGCGCCGCGTCGTCGACGGTGCGGGTGACGAGGCCGATCCGCTCGGCCTCCTCGGCATCGACGCGGCGGTTGGTCAGGATCACCTCCTGCGCCCGGCGCAGGCCGACGAGACGGGGCAGGAGCCAGGACATTCCCCCGTCCGGGCTCAGGCCGACGCCGCCATAGGCCGCGGTGAAGTGGGCGGAGCGCGCCGCCAGCACGACGTCGCCCGCAAGCGCGAGGCTGAGGCCCGCCCCGGCCGCCGGCCCGTTGACCAGCACCAGCAGGGGCTTCTCCATCCGCATCAGACGCGAGACCGCCATGTGCAGGGTGCCGGCGAGCTCGCTGAGGACGCCCGGCAGCGCCTCGCCCGCCTCCGCCAACGTCCCGAGATCGCCGCCGCCGCAGAACAGGCGCCCGTTGCCGGTGAGGACGACGCAGCGGATCGCCGGGTCCTGGTCGCAGCGGATTGCCGCCGCGAGGAGGCTCCGCGCGAGGGGAAGGTCGATCGTGTTGCCGGCGCTCGGCCGGTCGAGGGTCAGGGTGGCGAGCGCCCCCTCGACCGAGACGCGGACGGGATCGCTCATGCGCGGGCCTCCTGTCGGGCCTTCCAGTCGCGCCGGATCGTCTTGGCGAGCGACCATTTGTGCACCTCGGTCGGCCCGTCATAGATCCGGAAGGCGCGCACCTCGCGAAACACCTGCTCGACGATGGTGTCCTGGGTCACGCCGCTGCCGCCCATCACCTGCACGCAGCGGTCGGCAATGCGCATCAGCCCCTCGCTGACCGCGACCTTAGCCATCGAGCTCTCGGCGATGCCGGGCGCTCCGCCATCCAAGACGTCGGCGCACCAGTCGATCATCAGCTCGGCCTGTTTGAGGTCGATGAGGTTCTCGGCCAGCATGAAGCCGACGCCCTCGTGCTCGATCAGCGGCTTGCCGAAGGCGTGGCGCCGGTTGGCGTAGTCGGTGGCGATCTCGTTCGCCCGCCGGCAGGCACCGGTCCAGCGCATGCAGTGGGTCAGCCGCGCCGAAGCGAGGCGGACCTGGGCGTATTGGAAGCCTTCGCCAGGTCGGCCGAGCATCTGGTCGGCGGGCACCCGCAGGCCCTCGATCGTCACGACGGCATGGCCGCCCGGCATCGAGCTGTCGAGGGTGTTGGGCACCCGCTCGATCCGGATCGCCGGGTCGGGCAGGTTGACGAGGAACAGACAGGCGCCCTCGGCTGCCTTCGCCATCACGATGCCGATCGAGGCCCCCGCCGCCCCGGTGATGAAGGCCTTGCGGCCGTCGATCACCCAATGGTTGCCGTCGGGCCGGCAGGTGGTGATCATCATCGAGGGGTCCGAGCCGGCGCCCCCCTCCGCCGCCGGCTCGGTCATGAAGAAGGCCGAGCGCGCCCGTCCGGCGACCAGGGGCTCGAGGAAGCGTTCACGGATCCCGGGGCTGCCCACGCGCGCGAGCAGGAACATGTTGCCCTCGTCGGGCGCCGCGGTGTTGCAGGCGAGCGGGCCGAGGGGCGAGAGGCCGGAGCGGATCAGCACCGCCGCCGTCTCGCGGTGGGACAGGAAGCTCCCGTCGGGCCGGATATGCGGGGTGAGCACGCCGGCCTCGCGGGCCCTGGCGCGCATGTCGGCGACGAGGGCGTCGGTCGGGCAGTCGTGGTGGTCGCGCCGCGGATCCGTCTCGTAGGGCGCCACGACGTCGCGCACGAAACGCTCGACCCGCTCGGCGATGGCCATGGCCTCGGCGGAGAGGCCGTGATCGGGGGAGGGCAGGGCGCTCATTTCGCCGTCATCCGGATCGCGCCGTCGAGGCGGATCACTTCGCCGTTCAGCATCGGGTTGAGGACGATGCCCTCGACGAGCTGCGCGAACTCGTCCGGCTGGCCGAGGCGGCTCGGGAACGGCACCTGCTGGCCGAGCGAGACCTGCACCTCCTCGGGCAGGGTCGCGAGCAGCGGCGTCAGGAAGATGCCCGGCGCGATCGTCATCACGCGGATGCCGTAGCGGGCGAATTCGCGGGCGAGCGGCAGGGCCATGCCGACGATGGCGCTCTTCGAGGCGGCGTAGGCGGCCTGGCCGATCTGTCCGTCGAAGGCGGCGACGCTGGCGGTGTTGACGATGACCCCGCGCTCCTCGCCAATCGGCTCCGCCCGGTGCAGCCGGCCGGCGAATTGCGACAGGGTGTTGAAGGTGCCGATCAGGTTGACCTCGACGATGCGGCGGAACTCCGCCAGGGGCAGCACGTCGCCCTCGCGGCCGATGACCTTGGCGGGCGGGCCGATCCCGGCGCAGTTGACGAGGATGCGGGCCTTGCCGTTGAGCCCTTCCGCCTCGTCGAGGGCGGCGGCGATCGCCCGCTCGTCGGTCACGTCGGCGGCGACGAACCGGCCGCCGATCGCCGCGGCGTGCCGGTGGCCCAGCTCGGCGTTGCGGTCGATGATCGTCACCTTCGCGCCCGCAGCGGCGAGCCGCGCCGCGGTCGCGCCACCGAGCCCCGAGGCGCCCCCCGTCACGACGGCGCCCATGTCCTGGATCCGCATGCATCCTCCCCTGTCACTCGATGTTGCCGTCGAGGTGGAGCCGGCCGGTCCGGCCTATGTCTTCAGGCGCGCGTTCCGGCCGATTCAGGCCCGCACGACGGCCTGCCGTCTGGTCATTGACTGACGAAGACCTGGCGGTCGCCCGCGGCGGACGCTGGTGATGGAGCTTGGTTCGTCCCGATGCCGCGGGTGGGTCCGGATCGTCCGCGAGGACCGGACGGGACCTGAAGTCTCCTCGCCGACCGGGCAGCCCCGCCGATCGGCATCGGGAGACCTCGGCCGCGCCACTCCCGGCTTGCTGGCCACCGCCTTGTTAGCGTTTCCTACCTTTTAGAACATTATATTCTCGCCGGTATATTGAACCCGGCCCGCATCCATGTCCACTGGGGCTCGCAGGAATTTTTCGGGATATGCGGCCGTTGGCGAACTCACCCTCTCCCTTCAAGAGCGCGACCGCGCGGCGCCGCGAGCGCGAGGCCAAGCGGCAGGCCGTCCTCCTGGCGGCGGTGCGGATGTTCAATGAGCGCGGGTTTCACGCGACCTCGCTCGACGACGTGGCGACGAGCCTCGGGATCACGAAGCCGACGGTCTACCACTACCTCGGCAACAAGGATCAGATCCTGCTCGAATGCGTGACCTTCGGCCTCGAGCAGCTGCTCGAGGCGGTCGAGGAATCGCGCGCGGCGACCGGGACCGGGTTGGAGCGCCTGCGCTGCTTTCTTCGCCGCTACGCGGAGATCAACATGGGGGATTTCGGGCGCTGCGTGATCCGCACCGGCGACGAGGCGTTGTCACCGGAGAGCGCGCGCTCCTTCCGGGCCCTGAAGAAGCGGATCGATCAGGCCATGCGCGACCTGATCGCGGAAGGAATGGATGACGGCTCGATCATCCGGAGCGATCCCTGGATCGCCGCCTTCACCCTCGCCGGGGCGCTCAACTGGCCGGCGCGCTGGTATGATCCGCAAGGCGCGCGGGGGCCGGCGGAGGTCGCGGCCGACATGGTCGACTTCCTCACCCGGGGTTTGGCGCCAAGGAGCTGAGACGGGAGCGGGAGACCGGCCTCCGCGCCGCGGTAGCCGAATCGGATGTCCATGGTCCGATCCGCCGGTCTCCTCCGGAGGATGCTTGAAAGTTCGCGAGAGTATGTTCCATACTCGTCAGTAAGCGACAAGACGAGACGGCGGGGCGGTTCGTGGGCCGGCCCGGCGGGGCACGCCGCCTCGGGAGGGGCGCGGTCCGCCGGAGGTCCGCCGGGTCTTCCCTCGTGATGCCGTTCGCCATCGGGGCACCGGGCGGGACAAGTCCCGGGCCTTCCGCAGGAGGAAACCATGACGAACGCCTCTCTCACCCGGCGGACGATGCTGGGCGGCCTCGCCGCGCCCGCCCTCGTTTCTCCCGCCGTCTTGGGGCTGTCCGGCCGCGGCGCCCGGGCCGCTTCCGGCCCGGTCACGATCGGCGCGCTCAGCGACCTGTCCTCGGCCTACGCGGATATCAGCGGCCCGGCGCTGGTGAAGTCGGTCCAGATGGCGATCGACGATTTCGGCCCCTGCCTCGGCCAGAAGGCGAAGCTCGTTTCCGCCGATTGCCAGCTCAAGCCCGACGTGTCCTCGGCCATCGCCCGGCGCTGGTACGATCAGGAGGGCGTCGATGCGATCATCGACCTGCCCTCGACTGCCATCGCGCTCGCGATCATGCAGCTCTCGGCCGAGCGAAAGAAGATCGTGCTCGCCACCAGCCCGGGCTCGTCCGACATCACCGGCAAGTTCTGCTCGCCCTACACGACGCAATGGACCTACGACTCGCACGCGATGGCGAAGACGATCGGCCCGGCGATCGTCCGGGACGGCGGCGACAGCTGGTTCTTCATCGCGGCCGATTACGGGTTCGGGGCGGCGCTCGTGAACGACATGACCCAGGTGGTGCAGGCGGCCGGCGCGAAGGTGCTGGGAACCGTCCGGGCGCCCCTCGGCACGCCCGACTTCTCCTCCTACCTGCTCCAGGCGCAGGCATCGGGGGCGAAGGTCGTCACGCTGGCCAATGGCGGCGCCGACGCGGTCAACTGCATCAAGCAGGCTCACGAGTTCGGGCTGCAGCGGGAGGGCCAGCGCGTCGCCGCGATGGTGCTGATGGATACCGACGTGCGCAGCATCGGGCTGCCGATCGCCCAAGGAACGCTTTTGGCCACCGCCTTCTACTGGGACCGGACCGCGGCATCCCGCGCCTGGTCGCAGCGCTTCCGTACCCTCGTCGGGCGGATGCCGACCATGCTCCAGGCCTCGGCCTACAGCCAGGCGACCCATTACCTGAAGGCCGTTCAGGACGCCGGCACCCGGGACGCCGACCGCGTCATGGAGGCAATGCGGGCGCTGCCCGTCGACGACTTCTACGTCCAGAACGGGCGGGTGCGGCAGGACGGGCTGATGCTGCACGACATGTATCTCGCCAAGGTCAAGCGACCGTCGGAGTCGACGGCCGAGTGGGACCAGTACGCGCTCGTCGCGACCGTGCCCGGCAGCGAGGCGTTCCGATCCTTGCAGGGCAGCGCCTGCAAGCTCGTTTGAGCCGGACGCGCCGGCAGCATCGCGCGAGGCCGGCGCGCCCCGGCTGGATGGGCCGTTTCCGGGATGCCGTGTCGGCGGGCCGTCGGCCGATGCCGGGATCATGGGCCGGCTACTCGGATTTGCACGGTCCAGGGTGCGTCGATCCCTGACCAGTTCCGTATTCCCAGAGCCTATTCGATTGGACCCGCAGTCATAACGCCCTCTTCGTCATTCCGAGGCCGCGCAGCGGTGCCAGTGTGACGAGGAGGGTGTGACGAGGAGGGTGTGACGGCTGTCGCGTGATGCGAGCAGGATCAATGAGCGGATCGTAGGCCAACTCCGCTGCAACCGCTGCGGGACCCATTCGCGAGCCCGCGATATAGTTGCCAAGGCAACAAATAAGTTGCCAAGGCAACGGGATCGTGCGAGCCTCCGATCCAAGAACGAACCATCGCCCGGGACGGAGGCAGCGATGCGCGAGGCGCGAGCATGAGCGCGGCGGGACCCATCGTGATCGTCGGAGCCGGCCAAGCCGGCTTCCAGGCCGCCGCGTCGCTGCGCGAGGCCGGCTTCGACGGATCGCTCACGCTCGTCGGCGACGAGCCGGTCGCGCCCTACCAGCGCCCGCCGCTCTCCAAGGCCTACCTCGCCGGCACGGTGAGCGCCGAGACCTTGGCGCTCCGGCCGGCCGGCTTCTACGCCGATCACCGCATCGCGCTCCGGCTCGGCCTCCGGGCGGCGGCCCTGGACCGGGCGGCCAGGCAGGTCGAACTCGCATCCGGCGAGCGCCTCCCTTACGACCACCTGATCCTCGCGACCGGGGCCCGCAACCGTCCCTTGCCGGTTCCGGGTGCCGACCTGGCCGGCGTGTTCCGGCTCCGCACGCTGGCGGAGGCCGACGCGATCCAGGGGCGCCTGACCGGCGTCGACCGTATCGTCGAGCGCATCGTCGTTGTCGGCGCAGGCTTCATCGGCCTCGAATTCGCCGCGACGGCGGCGGCGCGCGGGATCGTCGTGACCGTCGTCGAGGCGACGGACCGGGTGATGGCGCGGGCGGTCTCTCCGGTCACCTCGGCGTTCTTCCGCGCGGCGCACGAGGCGGCGGGAATCCGGTTCGTCCTCGGCGACGGCGTGGGCCGCATCGCGGGAGCGGACGGGCGCGTCTGCGCCGTGGAGACCGCCGGTGGCCGTTCGTTCCCCGCGGATCTCGTCCTCGTCGGTATCGGCATCGTGCCGAATGTCGGCCTCGCGGCCGCGGCGGGCCTGCCGGTCGCCGACGGCATCACGGTCGATCACACGTTGCTCACCGCCGATCCGTCGATCTCGGCGATCGGCGACTGCGCGGTGGTCCCGAACCGCTTCGCCGGCGACGCGCCCACACGGATCGAGTCGGTCCAGAATGCCGTCGATCAGGCCCGGTGCGTCGCGGCCCGCCTCACCGGCCGGCCGGCATCCTACGCGTCCCTGCCCTGGTTCTGGAGCGACCAGGGCCGCTGGAAGCTCCAGATCGCCGGCTTGGCCAGCCCGCACGACCGGGCCGTGACCCGCGGCGATCCGGCGGCCGGTGCGTTCTCGGTCTTCTGTTACCGGCACGGGCAGCTCGTCGGCGTCGAGTCGGTGAACAGGCCGGCCGACCACATGATCGCGCGACGGCTGATCGCCGAAGGCCTGCCGCTGGCGCCCGACCAGGCGGCCGATCCCACGGTCGATCTGCGGGCGCGGCTCGGGCCGGTGGCGGCCAGAGCCGCGCGGCCCCCCCCTCCCGCTCACTCCCGGTTCGTCCG
>JAEWKL010000800.1 GCA_023386115.1 Pseudomonadota bacterium | reverse complement strand
GAGCCGGGGCTGGTGGAGCGGCGCGCGCGCCTTCAGGGTCGCGGAGATCCGGCGCGAGGCGGCGGACATCGTCGCCCTCTCGCTCGCCCCGGCCGATGGCGGTCCGCTGGCGGGTTTCCGGCCCGGGCAGCACGTGCGGGTGGCGACCGGCGACGGGCTGGCGCGCTCCTACTCGCTCACCGGGCCGCACCAGGATCCCGACCGCTACGAGATCGCCGTGAAGCGGGTCGGCCCGGGCACCCCGGCGCCGGGCCGGATGTCGACGCATCTGCACGGGCTCCAAGTTGGCGCGAGCCTGATGCTGGAGGCGCCGCAGGGCATCTTCACGCCGCCCCTCGACGGGGACCGGCCCGTCCTCCTGTTCGCCGCCGGCATCGGCATCACCCCCTTCGTCAGCTACCTCGCGGCGCTGGCACGGGGCGGCGGCGGCCCGCCCGCGCTCCACCTCGTCCATGTCTGCCGCGACGGGCGCGCCCATCCGTTCGGGCGGACATTGCGCGACCTCGCGCCCCGCCTGCCGGGCCTCACCGCCACCCGCGTCTTCACGCGGCCGGCGCCCGGCGACGTTCTCGGCGAAGACTACGACCGCGCCGGCCGCGACGCCCTGCACGCCCTTCCCCCGCCCTTCCCGCGCCGGCGCCCCCTCGCCTATCTGTGCGGCCCGGAAGCCTTCGTGGCGGATGCGACCGCCCTCCTCCTCGCCTGGGGCCTGCCGCGCTACGACATCGCCAGCGAGCTGTTCACCACCCGGACGGAGCTGCCGGCGGACCTGGCGCCGCGCACCGTCGCGCTCGCCCGCAGCGGGCAGACATTCACGTGGTCGCCCGGGGCGGGAACCCTGCTCGATGCCGCCGAGGCCGCCGGTCACCGCCTGCCGAGCGGCTGCCGCACCGGCCAGTGCGAGAGCTGCCAGGTCCGGGTCGAGGCCGGGTCGGTCGCCCATCTCGCCGCCTATGACGGCCCCTCCGACCATTGCCTGACCTGCCGCGCCGTCCCGCTCGCCGACTGCGTGCTCGACGCCTGACCCCGAGGAGGATCCCGTCATGACCACAATCCCCGACACCATCCACGCCCGCACCGCCGCACCCGCGCCGCCGCGCGAGAACCTGCTGGTGCGCCTGTCGCAGGTGATGGTGGCCTTCGCCGAGCGATGGTTTCCCGACGCCTACGTCTTCGTGCTGCTCGCCGCCATCCTGGTCGCCGCCGGGGCGCTCCTGCATGGCGGCGAGGCGGTGACCATCAGCCGGGCCTTCGGCGACGGGTTCTGGAGCCTGATCCCGTTCACCATGCAGATGGCCCT
Organism: Pseudomonadota bacterium; assembly: GCA_023386115.1. Classification (GTDB taxonomy): domain Bacteria; phylum Pseudomonadota; class Alphaproteobacteria; order Rhizobiales; family Beijerinckiaceae; genus Methylobacterium. Next base: position 2,489 of record JAEWKL010000800.1, on the reverse strand, counting down.
GGTCGCGGTCGGCGGCTACGTCGTCGCGGTGTCGCCGCCGGTGGCCCGGCTGATGCGCCGCGCGGCGTCCGTGCCCCGGACCGGGCGGAGCGCCGTCGTCTTCGTCGGCGTGGTCAGCATCCTCCTGTCGCTGGTGAACTGGGGCGTGAGCCTGATCTTCTCAGGCCTGCTGGTGCGCGAGATCGCCCGCCGCACCGACATCCGGCTCGACTATCGGGCTGCCGGCGCGGCGGGCTATCTCGGCCTCGGCTTCGGCTTCACGCTCGGCATCAGCTCGTCGGCCGCCCAGCTCCAGGCGACGCCAGCCAGCATCCCGGCCTCGCTGATGCCGATCACCGGCGTGATCAGCTTCTACGAGACGATCCTGACCTGGCAGAACCTACTGGTGATCGGTGTCGGCACCCTGCTCTCGGCGGCGATCTGCCATTTCACCACGCCGTCCGACGCCAACGCCGTCACCGCGTCCGATCTCGGCGTGAGCCTGACGGAGTCGCGGGTCGAGGACCAGCGTCCGACCCGGCCCGGCGACTTCCTCGAATTCAGCCCGATCCTGACGATCCTGACGGTGGTCCTGGCGGCGGGTTGGCTCTACGACACCTTCCGGTCCGGCAACCCGCTCATCACGCTGTCGGGGCTCAACACCTACAACTTCGTGTTCCTGCTCCTCGGGGCCCTGCTGCACTGGCGGCCGCGGAGCTTCCTGACGAGCTTCTCGCACGCGATGCCGAGCGTCGCCGGCGTCCTGCTCCAGTTCCCGTTCTACGGCGGCATCGCCTACATGCTGACCCGGGTGAAGAACGCCTCCGGGACCACCCTATCGGACACGATCGCGCATTGGTTCGTGAGCCTGGCGCACGATACCGGCACCTTCTCGGCCATCGTCGGCCTGTACTCGGCGACGCTCGGCTTCTTTATCCCCTCGGCCGGCGGCAAGTGGGTGATCGAGGCGCCCTACGTCATGAAGGCCGCCAACGAGGTCGGCGCCCATCTCGGCTGGACCGTGATGGTGTACAACATCGCCGAGACGCTGCCGAACTTCATCAACCCGTTCTGGATGCTGCCGTTGCTCGGCGTGCTCGGGCTGAAGTCGAAGGACCTGATCGGCTACACCTCGATGCAGTTCTTCATCCACTTCCCGATCGTGATGATCCTGGCCTCGTACCTGATGACGACCTTCACCTACGCGCCGCCGGTGATCCCGTAGGGCGCCCGGGGCGGGGCCGTCGCGCCTTCCGGAACCGGTCAGTGCCGGTTCTCGAGCCGCCGCGGAACGTAGCGGCCCGTGCCGACCGCGTCGTCCTGGAGGGCGCGGTCGCGCAGGACCATCCGGCCGCGCACGAGCGTGTGGAGCACGCGCCCGCGGAACCGCCAGCCCTCGTAGATCGAGTAGCCGGCGCTCGACCGGACGTCGTCGCGGCCGAGCGTCCATTCGGCGTCGAGGTCGACGAGGGCGAGGTCGGCGTCGAGGCCCGGCGCGATCGCGCCCTTGCGGTGGGACAGCCCCATGATCTGCGCCGGTCGGGTCGAGACCAGGTCGACCACCCGGGCGAGGTCGAGGCCCCGCGCGTGGTAGCCCTCGGTCAGCAGCACCGGCAGCAGGGTCTCGAGGCCCGGGCATCCGGGCGAGGCGGCCCAGATGCCGCCGGCCTTGGCGTCGAGGCCGCGATGGACGTGGTCGGTCGCCACGGTGTCGATCGCGCCCGACAGGAGGCCCGCCCACAGGGCCTCGCGGTCGGCGGCCTCGCGCAGGGGCGGGTTGATCTTGGCGGTATCGCCCCCGGGCCAGCCGACATCGTGGGTGAGGTAGTGCGGGCAGGTCTCGAGGAAGAGCCGCGCGCCGGCCTCGCGCTGGCGCAGGCCCGCCGCCAGGGCCTCGGCCGAGGAGGTGTGCACCACGTAGAGCGGCGCCCCGGCGGTGCGGGCGATGAAGCCGGCGCGCTGCACCGCGTCGGCCTCGACGAAGGGCGGCCGGCTGGCGTTCCAGGTGGCGAGCCCGCCGGTGCCGTCCGGGTCGGCGGCCTTGGCGCGCTCGCGGGTGACCCAGGCGAGCTCGATCGTCTCGGGATGCGGGCAGACCATGCCGCCGGCCCGCGCCGCGGCCTCGCACAGGCGCAGGAGGAAGCCGTCGTCGATGTCCGGCAGGCCGAGGCGGGCGCCCTCGCCGCCGCGGTTGTTCATGAAGATCTTGAAGGTCGGCGCGCCGTGCTCCCGGGCGCAGGCCTCGACCTCGGCGAGTTGCGCCTCGGTCGAGATGATCGGGTGGTAGCCGAAATCGATCCGCGACCCGGCCTCGGTCACCCCGATCACCTCCGGCAGCACCTGCGCGAAGGGATCGCTCGTCATCAGGTAGGGGATGAAGCAGGTGATCCCGCCGACGGCCGCCGCCGCGCTCTCCTGCGCGGCATCCGCCGGCACGCGCGGCCGGGCGATGGCGCGGCCGTGGCCGAGATGGAGGGGGACGTCGAGGGCGCCCGGCAGGACGATGAGGC
>JAEWKL010000755.1 GCA_023386115.1 Pseudomonadota bacterium | reverse complement strand
CCGCGACGGCGGTGCCGGTGCCGCGGCGCCAGCGGGCGGCACCCGGCAGGGGCACCGGCTTGTCGCCGCGCAGGGCCGCGGTCATCACGCGGTTCCAGATCTCGACCGGCAGGTTGCCGCCCGACACCTTCTTCGTCGCCTCGCCGTCGTCGTTGCCGAGCCAGACGCCGGTGACGAGGGTGCCGGAGAAGCCGACCGCCCAGGCATCGCGAAAATCCTGGGTGGTGCCGGTCTTGCCGGCGAGGTCCCAGCCCGGGATGTCGCCCTTCCTCGCCGTGCCGCTGACGAAGACCTCGTGCAGCATGGCGTTCATCATGCCGACCGCGTTGGGGTCGATCACCCGGCCGAGGCCGCTGGGGCTGCGCTTGTAGATGGTGCGCCCGTCGACGGTCTTCACGCTGGCGATCACGTAGGGAATCACCCCCATCCCGCCATTGGCGAAGGCCGCGTAGGCGCCGACGAGCTCGAGCGGCGTGACCTCCGAGGTGCCGAGGGCGAGCGAGGCGTTGGCCTGGAGCGGCGACGTGATGCCGAGGCGCTGGGCCGTCTGCACCACCGCCTTCGGACCGACCTCCTGGCCGAGCCGCACCGCCACGGTGTTGAGCGAATGCGCGAGCGCGTCGCGCAGGGTCACGGGCCCGCTATAGCTGCGCGAGTAGTTCTCCGGGCTCCAGCCCTTGATGGTCACGGGTGAATCGTCCCGCACCGTGTCGGGGGTCAGGCCGCGCTCGACCGCCGCGAGATAGACGAAGGGCTTGAAGGCCGAGCCGGGCTGGCGCTTGGCGGTGGTGGCGCGGTTGAACTGGCTCTGGGCGTAGTCGCGCCCGCCGATCAATGCCCGGATCGCCCCGTCCGGCCGCATCGACACGACGGCGCCCTGGGCGACGTTGTAGCGCCCGCCCTTCTGGTTCAACTCGTCGACCAGCGCCCGCTCGGCCACCGCCTGGAGCGCCGGATCGACGGTGGTCTGCACCGCGACATCGGTCTCGATCTTGCCGACGTAATCGTCGAGCACGTCCATCACGAGGTCGGCGACGTAGTTGGCCGAGCCGCCGCCCTTCGCCCGCGCGGGCTTCGCCGGCTGGGCGAGCGCCACCTGCACGTCGGCGGCCTTCGCGAAGCCCAGCTCCTGCATCGCCGCCAGCACCTGGGCGGCGCGTCCTTGTGCGGCGGCCAGGTTGCGGTTGGGCGCCAGCCGCGACGGCGCCTGGACGAGGCCGCCGAGCATCGCGGCTTCCGCCAGCGTCACCTCCTTGGCGGGCTTGGCGAAGTAGCGCTGCGCCGCCGCCTCGACGCCGTAGGCGCCGGCGCCGAAATAGACCCGGTTGAGGTAGAGCTCGAGGATCTCGTCCTTGGTGTACTTGTGCTCGAGCCAGAGCGCCAGGATCGCCTCCTGGATCTTGCGCGAGGCGGTGCGCTCCTGGGTCAAAAAGAGGTTCTTGGCGAGCTGCTGGGTCAGGGTCGAGCCGCCCTGGGCCACGCCGCGGCGGGTCAGGTTCTGGCCGATGGCGCGGGCGATGCCGATCGGGTCGATGCCCATATGGCCGTAGAAGCGCCGGTCCTCGATCGCCACGAAGGCCCGGGGCAGGTAGGGCGGCAATTCGCGGATGCTCACCGTGCGGCCGCCGGTCTCGCCGCGATTGGCGAGCAGCGAGCCGTCGGCGGCCAGGATCGCGATGTTGGGCGGGCGCTTCGGGACGGCGAGCTGGTCGATCGGCGGCAGCTGCGAGGCGTGGTAGGCGACGATGCCGGCCACCGCCACCAGGCCCCACAGGCCGAGGATCATCGTGCCGTAGACGAGTCTCCCGAGGACCGAGCGCCGCCGGCGCCGCGGCGCTGCGGCGGCCGCGCGCCTCGGGGCCGCCCTTCCGGTTCCCTTGGACGTTCCTTTCGCCACGCCGCCCCCCGCCCGGTCGCCGCGCGAGAGGCGCAGGTCGAGGAACGCCGGGTCCGTGGGGCCCTCCGCCTCGAAGCGCGGCTCGACCCGACCCTTGCGCTCGCGTCCCTTCGCCATCCCGCCGAGTTCCCCTTCGCCCCCGGACATTCCCGGCCTATACGGGGCGTTGCCGGCCTATGCGGGGCGTCGCCGGCCCGCGCAAGGCACTCAAGAGACGCTAAATGAGGCGGGTTTAAGGGCCGTTAACCGAAATTTTGTCGAGACATCCCCGTGACTTAGCGCTGTGTCCGCGGGGCTGCGGCAAGCCGCGCCGGGAACGGCGCATCACGGGGAGCGTTGCGGTGGCTCTAACAAGGAGCCGACATGCTGCACCTTCTGGTGGCCGACGGGAACGACCGGGCCGGCCGCGAGACGCATCTCTCGGTCTGCGACAAGACCTCGGCCGAGACCTATGCGGGCATCCTGCGCGCCCTGGCTCCGGACGCCCATTGCCACCTCGTCGCCCCGGCCGATGCCGATTCGGTGCTGCCTCGCGCCCTGTCCGAATGCGACGCCCTGGTGCTGACCGGCTCGACCCTGCACGTGGAAGAGGGCGGACCCGCGGTCATGCGGCAATGCGACCTGGTGCGGGCGGCGCTCGAGGCGGGCCTCCCGGTCTTCGGCTCGTGCTGGGGCGTGCAGGTGGCGGCCACGATCGCCGGCGGCCGGGCCGGGCGCAACCCGAAGGGCCCGGAATTCGGGCTCGCCCGCGCCATCAGCCGGACGGAGGCCGGGGCGGGGCACCCGCTCCTCGACGGCCGGCCGCCGGCCTGGGATGCGCCGGCGATCCACGACGACGCCGTGATCGAACCGCCGCCGGGCGCCCGCGG
>JAEWKL010000725.1 GCA_023386115.1 Pseudomonadota bacterium | reverse complement strand
GGCGACGAGCCTGGCGACGGCGGCGCAGTTCCTCCTCTTCCACGCCCCTGCCCTCATCGGCCTCGCGCTGCTCGCCGGCAGCGGGCGGGTGCACCCGGTCCCGGCGCGGATCGCGGGCTTCGCCCTGGCCCTCGGCCTCGCGCTGTTCTCCGGCGACCTCTCGGTCCGGGCGCTCGTGCAGCAGCCGCTCTTCCCGATGGCGGCGCCGAGCGGCGGGATGATCCTGATCCTCGGCTGGGTGCTGGTCGCGGTCGCGGGCCTCTGGCCGGGCAGGCGCTGACGCCGAGAACGGGCACGCCCTGGAACTGGCCCCGCCAGGCCCCCTTTTCGCCCTTACGGCCAAGCTTCCCTCGTCCCTCCCCCTGGACATCATCCGCCTGCGGGCCACATCTGCGGCAAACACGCGGAGACCTGAGGCATGAACCCGCTCAAGAAGCTGCACGCCGAACAGGACCAGGCCGTCTGGCTCGATTTCGTGGCCCGGGGCTTCGTTCAGGAGGGCGGGCTCAAGCGCCTGGTCGACGAGGATGGCCTGCGCGGCGTCACCTCGAACCCGGCCATCTTCGAGAAGGCGATCGGTCACTCGGACGAGTATGACGACGCCCTGAAAGCGGCCGGCGACGAGCGGGTGATCGACCTCTACGAGGGGCTGGCCATCACCGACATCCAGGCGGCTGCGGACGTGCTGCGCCCGGTCTTCGAGGCCAGCGGCGGGCAGGACGGCTTCGTCAGCCTGGAAGTGTCGCCCTACCTGGCGCTCGACACCGCCGGGACCCTCGAGGAGGCGCGCCGGCTGCACAAGGCGGTCGCCCGCGACAACCTGATGGTGAAGGTGCCGGCCACCCCCCAGGGCATCCCGGCGATCCGCGACCTCACGGCGGACGGCATCAACATCAACGTCACGCTGCTCTTCGCGCAGGACGCCTACGAGCAGGTGGCGAACGCCTATATCGAGGGCCTGGAAAAATTCGCTGCGGGCGGCGGCGATGTCGGCCGGATCGCCAGCGTCGCGAGCTTCTTCGTCAGCCGCATCGACGCGGCGGTCGACAAATTGCTGGACGAGAAGATCGCCGCGGCCAACGATCCGGACGAGAAGGCGGCCCTGGAAGGCCTCAAGGGCAAGGTCGCGATCGCCAACGCCAAGCTCGCCTATCAGCGCTACAAGCGTCTCTTCGCCGGCGCGCGCTGGCAGAAGCTGGCGGACAAGGGCGCGCATCCGCAGCGCCTGCTCTGGGCCTCGACGGGGACCAAGAACAAGGCCTATTCCGACGTGCTCTACGTCGAGGAACTGATCGGCCCCAACACCGTCAACACCATCCCGCCGGCGACGATGGACGCCTTTCGCGATCATGGACAGGTGCGGGCGAGCCTGGAAGAGGGCGTCGACGAGGCCGAGCGGGTGCTCGCCCACCTCGCCAAGGCCGGGATCGACCTCGACGCGGTGGCGCGCCAGCTCGTCGAGGAGGGCGTGCAGCTCTTCGTCGACGCCGCCGACAAGGTGCTGGGCGCTGTCGCGGGCAAGCGCCAGACGTTCCTGGGACGAGGCCTCGACCGGCAGGCCCTGGCGCTGGGCAGCCTCGACGCGCCGGTGAAGACGGCGATCGAGACCTGGCGCAAGGACGGGCTGGTGCGCCGCCTGTGGCAGCGCGACGCCAAGGTGTGGAGCGGCGCCGACGAGGCGCAATGGCTCGGCTGGCTCACCATCGTCGAGGATGAATCGAAGAAGGCCGCCGAATACGCGGCGTTCTCGGCAGAGGTGAAGCAGGAGGGCTTCACCGACGCGGTCGTGCTCGGCATGGGCGGGTCCAGCCTCGGGCCGGAGGTGCTGGCCGAGACCTTCGGTCGGCAGCCGGGCTTCCCGCGCCTGCGCATCCTCGATTCGACCGATCCGGACGAGGTCCGGGCGGTCGAGGCCGCGGTGAACCTCGAGCGCACCCTGTTCATCGTCGCCTCGAAATCGGGCTCGACCCTCGAGCCCAACGTGTTCCGCGATTACTTCCTCGGCCGGATGCGCGACGTGGTCGGGCCCGACAAGGCCGGCCGCCACTTCGTCGCCGTGACCGATCCGGGCTCGGCGATGGAGAAGGCCGCGAAGGACGACGGCTTCCGGCGCATCTTCTACGGCGTGAAGCAGATCGGCGGGCGCTACTCGGTGCTCTCGGCCTTCGGGCTGGTGCCGGCTGCCGCGATGGGCCTCGACGTCTCAGGCTTCCTGGCGAGCGCCCGCACCATGGTGCGCTCCTGCGGCTCCGACGTGCCGCCGGATCTCAACCCCGGCGTGCAGCTCGGCCTCGCGATGGGCACGGCCGCGACCGAGCAGGGCCGCGACAAGGTCACGCTCATCGCTTCGCCCGGCATCGACACGTTCGGCGCCTGGGCCGAGCAGCTGATCGCCGAGTCGACGGGCAAGGAGGGCAAGGGCCTCATCCCGATCGACAACGAGCCGCTGGCCGCCCCCGCCGCCTACGGCAAGGACCGGTTCTTCGTCTACCTGCGGCTCGACGAGGGCGCCGATGCGGGCCAGGACGCCGCCGTCAAGGCGCTGGAGGAGGCCGGCCACCCGGTGGTGCGGATCGGCCTCGCCTCGAAGGCGAGCCTGCCGCAGGAATTCTTCCGCTTCGAGATCGCCACGGCGGTGGCGGGCGCGGTGCTCGGCATCAACCCCTTCGACCAGCCCGATGTCGAGGCGAGCAAGATCAAGACCCGCGAGCTCTTTTCCGCCGCCGAGACGGACGGTGCGCTGCCGGCCGAGACGCCGGTGGCGGAGGATGACGGGTTCGCGCTCTACACCGACGCCGCCAATGCGGCCGCCCTGCGCAAGGCCGGCGCCGGCTCGGATCCGGAGAGCTGGATCAAGGCGCAGATCGGCCGGGTTTCCGCCGGCGACTACGTCGCGCTGCTCGCCTACGTCACCCGCAGCCCGGAGCATCTGAAGCCGCTCCAGGAGGCCCGGGTGGCTCTGCGCGAGGCCAGGCATGTCGCGACCTGCGCCGAGTTCGGGCCGCGCTTCCTGCACTCGACCGGCCAGGCCTACAAGGGCGGGCCCGACAGCGGCGTCTTCGTGCAGATCACCTCGGAGGTCCCCGACTTGGCCATCCCCGGCCGCAGCCTCGGCTTCGCCACCGTCATCGCCGCGCAGGCCAGGGGCGATTTCGGCGTGCTCTCCGAGCGCGGTCGCCGGGCCCTGCGCGTCCACATCAAGGGCGACGTCGCCAAGGGGCTCGACCGCTTGAAGTCGGCGCTTAGTTAGGGGCTCACACCGGTCTCCCCTCTCCCACACGGGAGAGGGGATCGCGCCAGAGACATGTGACGGGCCCCCGCGCCCACGGGCCGCCGGCCCCGGCTTCGCCGGCGAGGAGTGACGCGATGCAACTCGGCATGGTCGGTCTCGGTCGGATGGGCGGCAACATCGTCCGGCGGCTCCTGCGCAACGGACACACGGCCGTGGTGTTCGACCAGGATCCCAAGGCCGTGGCCGCCTTGGTGCAGGAGGGCGCGGTCGGCGCCGACAGCCTCGAGGACTTCGTGTCGAAGCTCGAGGTGCCTCGCACCGCCTGGGTGATGCTGCCGGCGGGCGACCCGACCGAAGTGACCGTGATGAGGATCGCCGGGTTGATGCAGCCCGACGACGTGATCATCGACGGCGGCAACTCGTTCTACAAGGACGACATCCGGCGCGCTTCAGTGCTCGACGAGAAGGGCCTGCACTACGTCGATGTCGGCACCTCGGGCGGCGTCTGGGGGCTGGAGCGCGGCTACTGCATGATGATCGGCGGCCACAAGGAAGCCGTCGACCGGCTCGACCCGATCTTCTCGACGCTCGCGCCCGGCCTCGGCGAGGTGCCGCGCACGCCGGGTCGCGACGGGCGCGACCCGCGCGCCGAGCACGGCTACATCCATGCCGGCCCGAGCGGCGCCGGCCACTTCGTCAAGATGATCCATAACGGCATCGAGTACGGCCTGATGCAGGCCTATGCCGAGGGTTTCGACATCCTCAAGCACGCCAATTCCACGGAACTGCCGGAGGCGCAGCGCTTCGACCTCAACATCGGCGACATCGCCGAGGTCTGGCGCCGGGGCAGCGTGGTCTCGTCCTGGCTCCTCGACCTCACGGCGACGGCGCTTGCCGGCGACGAGAACCTCGACGCCTTCTCGGGCCATGTCGCCGATTCCGGCGAGGGCCGCTGGACGCTGAACGCCGCGATCGAGGAGGCCGTCCCGGCCCACGTGCTGTCGGCCGCCCTCTACGCCCGCTTCCGCTCGCGCCAGGGCGCCACCTACGCCGACAAGCTGCTCTCGGCGATGCGCAAGGGCTTCGGCGGCCACCAGGAGCCGAAATGACCTCCGCCATGGCCGAGGGGGCCGCGCCCCCGCCCGCCTGCACCCTGGTGATCTTCGGGGCGACCGGCGACCTCACCCACCGGCTGCTGATGCCGGCGCTCTACAATCTCGGCCGCTGGGGCCTGCTGCCGCAGGAATTGTCCGTGATCGGCGTCAGCCGCACGGAGATGTCGTCGGAGGACTTTCGCGTCGAGCTGAGCGAGACCGTGCGCGGCTTCATCACCGCCAAGGGCGGCGAGGCCGGCGGCGGGTCGTTCGACGAGGGCGTGTGGAACGACCTCGTCGGGCGGGTGCATTACCGCTCGGGCGATCTCTCGGATTCGGGCTTCTTCGAGGAGCTGAAGGGCGCCGTCGCCGAGGTGTCGGGCCGCCAGGATGGCGGCAACGTGCTGTTCTACCTCGCTGTCGCCGCCAGCCTGTTCGGGCCGACGATCCAGAAGCTCGGCGAGGCGGGGCTGACCGACGAGGGGGAGGATCGCTGGCGCCGGGTCATCATCGAGAAGCCGTTCGGCCACGACCTGCCCTCGGCCGAACAACTCGACGCCGACATCCTGAAGGTCCTGTCCGAGGACCAGATCTTCCGCATCGACCACTTCCTCGGCAAGGAGACGGTGCAGAACATCATGGCGTTCCGGTTCGGCAACGGCCTGTTCGAGCCGTTGTGGAACCGAGACCACATCGACCATGTCCAGATCACGGTTGCGGAGACCGTCGGCGTCGAGGGACGGGGGAAGTTCTACGAAGCGACCGGCGCGCTGCGCGACATGGTGCCGAACCACCTGTTCCAGCTCTACACGCTGGTGGCGATGGAGCCGCCGATCTCGTTCGAGGCCGAGGCCGTGCGCGACAAGAAGGAGGAGGTGCTGCTCGCCACCCCCTCGGCGCGCCCGGCGGACGCGGTGCGGGGCCGCTACACGGCGGGCGAGGTCCAGGGCAAGGCGGTGAAGGATTATCGCGAGGAGCCGGATGTCGCGCGCGACAGCGACACCGAGACCTTCGTGGCCCTCAAGCTCGGGATCGACAACTGGCGCTGGGCCGGGGTGCCGTTCTATCTGCGCACCGGCAAGGCGATGACCCGGCGCGACACCGAGATCGCGATCCGCTTCAAGCAGGCGCCGCTCTCGCTGTTCAAGGGCACCAACGTGCGCGAGGACGTGCCGAACTGGCTGGTGCTGCAATTGCAGCCCGACGAGGGCATCTCGCTACAATTCGGCGCCAAGGTGCCGGGCCCGGCGGTGCGTCTCGGCAGCGTCGACATGCGGTTCTGCTACAAGGACTACTTCAAGACCGAGCCGAGCACCGGCTACGAGACCCTGATCTACGACGCGATGATCGGCGATCCGACGCTTTTTCAGCGCGCCGACATGATCGAGGCTGGCTGGCGCATCGTCCAGCCGATCCTCGATGCCGCGAAGACGGGCGAGCTCGACACCCTCCCCTATCGGGGCGGCAGCGCCGGGCCGAAGGAGGCGCACGACCTCCTTGCCCGCGACGGGCGGGAGTGGCGCTCGCTGGAGCGTCAGGCATGACGGCGCATCCCGCGAAGACCGAGGTGCTGCCGGATGCCGATGCGGTCGCCCGGGCGGCGGCCGATCGACTGGTCGCCGTGGCGCGGGCGAAGCCGGATCGGGTGGGGATCTGCCTCTCGGGCGGCTCGACGCCAAAGCTCCTCTACCGGCTGCTCGCCGGGCCGGAGTGTCGCGGTCTGCTGCCCTGGGAGCGCCTGCACTGGTTCTTCGGCGACGAGCGCGTCGGTGACCGCCCGGAGGCCGGCAGCAACCGGCGCCTGGCCGAGGAGGCGTTCGGGACCCTCGTGCCCCAAGGCCATCTGCACCCGATTCCGACCGACCGCGCGCCGCAGGCCTGTGCCGACGCTTATGCCGGGACGCTGCGGGCCTGGTACGGAGCCGACCGGCTCGATCCGGGCCGGCCGCTCTTCGACCTCGTGCTCCTCGGCCTCGGCGAGGACGGGCACACCGCCTCGCTGTTCCCGGGCAAGCCCGAGGCGCAGGAGCGCGGCGCCTGGGCGGTGGCGGTGCCGGAGGCCGGCCTCGCCCCCTTCGTGCCGCGGGTGAGCCTGACCCTGCCGGCGCTCGAGGCGACGCCGCTCGCCCTGTTCCTGGCGACGGGGCCGGGCAAGCGGGCACCGCTGGCCCGCCTCGCCGCCGGCGAGGACCTGCCGGCGGGCCGGGTGCGGGCCCGGGGCGAGACGGTGTGGCTGCTCGACACGGCGGCGGCGGGCTGAGCCAGGCAGGGAAGCGACCCTGGTGATGCCAGCTGTGCGTGTGGGCCGCCTCGGCCCGGCGCCCGTCCGGTCGTGGTCCGGGATGCCCCAGAGCACACGATCATCCGCCCTCTCGCCGGTCGCGGCCCGGCACCTCATCCGCCGTGACGGGCGGATATCGTCGGCAAAGGCTCCCGAACATCATGATGCCTGACCCTGTCGTCGAACAAGACGGTACTCCAGGCCAGCATATCTGATGCAATCTGCGATTGGCGAAATCTTGACCTTAACGGTTAGCCAGGCGAAATATCGCCAGCGATGAATCAGCCTTAACGCCTCAGCCTCGATGATGGGTGGACGCGGATCCGCGTGACCGATCCACCGACGGCTCCCTGGGAGCCGCCCTTCCGAGCAGGCCGATGCGCGCGCTCAACAATCTCAAGATCGTCCCCAAGCTGACCATCGCCTTCGGCAGCCTCGTGGCCGTCACCCTGACGGTCAATGCCCTGAACTACTGGAGCTTCCAGTCGATCAAGGAGCGGAACCACTGGACCGGGCATACGGAAGCCGTGCTCCACGCCGTCGACGATGCGTTGGCCGGGATGCTCAATCAGGAGACGGGGCTGCGCGGCTACCTGCTGGCGGCGGATCCGCAGTTCCTGGCCCCCTATCGCCAGGGGCAGCAGGCCTACCGGACCGCCTTCGCCGAGGCCCGGCGACTGACCGCCGACAACCCGGCGCAGCAGACCCGTCTCGACGCGCTCGACCAGCACGCGAAACGCTGGATGCAGGATGTCGCCGAGACGGAGATCGCCCTGATGGGCGATGCGGCGACCCGCGATCGGGCCCGGGCCATCGAGATCAAGGGCACCGGCAAGGCGACGATGGACGCCCTGCGCGAGAAGGCGGCCGAGATCCGGAATGTCGAGGTCGACCTGATGGCGGCGCGCGAGCGCGCGCAGGCGCGGACATTCCAGCTCGCCGACCTGATGAACCTGGCCGGGCTCGCCGCGAGCCTGCTGATCGCCGCCGTGATGGCCCTCATGGTCTCGCGCACCCTCGCCATCCCGCTCCGGGCCATGGCCGCGCTGATGCAGCGGCTGGCGCAGGGCGACAGGACGATCGTGGTCGCCGGTCTCGATCGCGGCGACGAGGTCGGCGCCATGGCGCAGGCCGTCGAGGTCTTCCGCCTGAACGCCATCGAGGCGGAGCGGGTGGCCGCCGCCCAGGCCGCCGAGGACGAGGCCCGGATGCGCCGCGCCCGCCTCGTCGACGACCTGGCGCGGGAGTTCGAGCAGACCGTGTCGGGCCTCACGGCCGGCCTCGCCGGCGCCGCCACCGAGATGGAGGCGACGGCGCGTGCCATGACGGGCGTGGCCGAGGAGACGACCCGTCAGACCGTCGCGGTGGCGGGCGCGGCGTCGCAGACCTCCGCCAACGTCCAGACGGTCGCCGCGGCGAGCGAGGAGATGACCGCCTCGATCCAGGAGATCGTCCAGCAGGTCAACCAGTCGTCCCGCATCGCCGCCCGCGCCGTGGAGGATGCCGCGCGTACCAACGCGACGGTGCAGCGCCTCGCCGGGACGGCGGAGCGGATCAGTGACTTCGTCGCCACCGTGTCGAGCATCGCGAACCAGACCAACCTCCTGGCGCTCAACGCCACGATCGAGGCCGCGCGGGCGGGCGCCGCGGGCCGCGGCTTCGCGGTGGTGGCCGCGGAGGTGAAGGAACTGGCCGGCCAGACCGGCAAGGCGACCGACGAGATCGGCGCCCGGATCGGCGAGATCCAGGGGGCGACCCGCGAGGCGGTGACCGACATCCGCCAGATCGCCAAGGTGATCGAGGACATGTCCACCTACGCAGCCAGCATCGCGGCGGCGATGGAGGAGCAGGGCAGCGCCGTCCAGGAGATCACCCGCAACGTGCAGCAGGCGGCCCGCGGCACCGAGCAGGTGACCGGCACCATCGCCGGGGTCCGCGACGGCGCCGGCCAGACCAGCACCGCCGCGTCCCAGGTCCTGGATGCCGCCCAGGCGCTGTCGCGGCAATCGGAGATGCTGCGGCACGAGGTGACGGGCTTCCTCGGGCGGGTGAAGGCGGCCTGAGACCGATCCGGAAGGCATCGTCCGGAAGCGCGATCAGGCTTGCCGCACGGAGACGAGGAAGCGGGGAAGACCTCCGCGGCTCAGGTGCTCGGACTGGCGCGACAGCTCCGAGGCGGAAGGAGAGGACCTGCGTCGCCGCGGCGCCTGCGCCCGCGGCGGCGCTCGCCACGCCGGCGATGGTGCCGGTGACCTCGCCGGTGCGGCTCGCCGCCTGGGCGACGTTGCGCACGATCTCCTGCGTCGCCACCGATTGCTCCTCGACCGCCGCCGCGATGGTGGTCGCCATCGCGTCGATCTCGCGGATCCGGGCGGTGATCGAGCCGATGGCGTCGGCGGCCTGGCCAGCCGCTGAGCGTCGAATAGGCCCCGAATCCGACGATCAGCATCGACGCGACCAGTCCGCAGGTCCCGGACGCGGCCATGATCTTGAACTTGACCGACTGAAAGAACGTGACCTTGTCCCGATCTGCGTGCCCGGACAGCATGCTGGTCGTCTCCGTATCGATAAGATCGCTTCAATCGGCAGGTGTTTGCAGCATTGCCCTGCGATATCGCAGTCGTTGATTGTCGTCTCTCGATATAGCAAAATTTAATTGTGCAGACTGCAATGGTCTAAATTATCTTGTCCGTTACACGACGGACTGGATTGGTCGAGATCAATGCAGCGCGGACAGGTCGGGCGCGGTCACACGCCGATCGAGAAGGCGTCACGCCCGTTCCCGCAGGACGCGAAGATCGCGGTGGCATGCCCGAGGCCCAAACGCGAGCGGCCGAGGATGCGGGGACATCCTCGGCCGTCGGTCTCGGCGGAGCGCGGCGCGGTCCGGCAACCGGTGCGTGCCGCACCGTGCCTTTTGTGCGTGCCGCACCGTGCCTCTTGCGCGTGAAACGGAGTGCGGTCCCGTCCGGACCGCATTCCGGTCAGACGAAATGCTTCGAGAGCTTCAGCCCTTGCGCCTGGTAGTTCGAGCCGGCGGCGCTGCCGTAGAGGGCGGCCGGGCGCTGGGCCATGCGCTCGTAGACGAGGCGGCCGACGATCTGGCCGTCCTCCAGCATGAACGGCACGTCGCGGGAGCGTACCTCCAGCACCGCGCGGGCGCCGGTGCCGCCGGCCTCGGCATGGCCGAAGCCGGGATCGAAGAAGCCGGCGTAATGGACGCGGAACTCGCCCACCAGGGGGTCGAACGGCACCATCTCGGCGGCGAAGTCCGGCGGCACCTGCACCGCTTCCTTCGAGGCCAGGATGTAGAACTGGCCCGGATCGAGGATCAGGGTGCCGGAGCCGTCGGCCCGCAGGGGTTCCCAGAACTCGCCTGCCGGGTAGGAGCGCGGGCGGTCGACGTCGACGAGGCCGGTATGGCGCTTGGCCCGGTAGCCGATCAGCCCGTCGAAGCCCGAGAGGTCGACCGAGACCGCGACGCCGCCCTGGAACGAGGGATCGGCGCAATCGACCAGCGGCGTCGCCGCATGCAGGCGGGCGAGTGCTGCATCGTCGAGCCGCACGACGCCGCGGCGGAAGCGCAGCTGCGACAGGCGCGAGCCGGTGCGCACCAGCACCGGGAAGGTGCGCGGCGAGATTTCGGCGAAGAGCGGGCCGGCATAGCCGGCCTCGACCATGTCGAATTCCCGCGCCTGATCGGTGATGACGCGGGTGAACACGTCGATGCGCCCGGTCGAGCTTTTGGGATTCGCGCTCGCCGCGAGGTCCGGCGGCAGGGCGAGGCCCTCCTGCAACTCGGCGATGTAGACGCAGCCGGTCTCCAGTACCGCGCCCTGGCGCAGGTCGATCTCGTGCAGCTTGAGCTTGTCGAGGCAGGCGGCGACGTCGCGGGTGCGCCCCGGCAGGAAGCTCGCCCGCACCCGCCAGGCCCTGGCACCGAGGCGCAGGTCGAGGCTCGCCGGCTGGACCTGGTCGTCCGCGAAGGGGGCGGCGGGCCGGATCACCCCGGCGGCGGCGAGAGCCGCGATGGCCTCCGCCGGTTGGATCCCGTCCTCGAGCTTCACCATGACCTGTCCATCCACGATGGGCCGCGCGGGGGGCCCCGGCGCCCGCGC
>JAEWKL010000684.1 GCA_023386115.1 Pseudomonadota bacterium | reverse complement strand
GGCCTCAGGTGCCCCGCCCGTTTCCGCATGGGCGTCCGGTAGGGCGACGCGATGCCGTCCACGCTCACGATGCCGCCCGACCCGCCTGCCCTGGTGCGCCCCGTCACTGCCGCGCCCTGCGATGCGGGCACCCGCGCGCGCCTGCTCGCGCCGCCGACGGCGCAGGACGACGAAGCCCCGCTCACCTGCTCCCTGCGCCTGTCCCCGGGCGACCGGGTGCTCAAGCGCCTCGTGATCGAGGGTGCGGCAGCCTCCGGACTCACGCTCGACTGCGCCGGTGCCACCCTCGGTCGTCCGGGCGAGCCGGCGCGTCTCGGCGCCTACACGATCGCGATCCGCTCCCAGCCTCCCGCCCGCCCGGGGGAAGCGTGGGATCGTCCGTCCGGGATCCGCATCCGCGACTGCACGATCTTCGGCCATGTCCGGATCTGGGGCATGGGCGAGAACGGGCAGGGCCCGCTCCTGCGCGATTCCTCGCACAGCCTCGGCCACACGGCGCGGGCGCAAGCCGCCGCACCGACCGACGTGACGATCGCCGGCACGACCATCGTCGCCGCCGGGCCGATCCCGCTCTATCTCGGGCCCGGCGTTACCAAGGTCACCGTGCGCGGCTCGCGGCTCGCCGGCCGCTCGGTCTCGACGGCGCTCTACCTCGACGCCGAGAGCGCCGAGAACCGCATCGAGGACAACGACGTCGAGACCGAGACGGCGCGCGAGACCGTCGCGGTCGACGGCTCGGCCCGCAACCGCATCACCGGCAACCGGTTCACCCTGCGCGGCCACGGTGGAGTACGCCTCTACCGCAATTGCGGCGAGGGCGGCACGGTGCGCCACCAGACCCCCTCCGACAACGTGATCACCGGCAACACCTTCCGCACCGGCGGCTTCTTCCAGGCCGCACCGATCGTGGTGAACTCCCGCAACGGCTGGCGGCTGACCTGCGGCGAGGATGCCGGCTACCCGTTCGGCAGCAGCCTCGACAACGCCGACAACGGCACCGGCAACGTCGTCGCGCCCAACACGATCGAGTGACGGGGTCTCACCCCCGCGCGACCAGGACCAAGAGCGCCACGAGGCTCGCGATCGCGATCGGCATCTGGATCGGGCGGAGCCGTGCGAAGAACAGGGGCGCCTCGCCGCGCCGGGCGGCGATGGGATCGAGCACGGCGACCGCACCGTAGCCGGCGACCAGGAGTGCGGCGGCGAGCCCGGTGCGGCTCAGGGCGATCGCCAGCAGGGCTCCGAAGCCAAGGACGAACAGCCCCATCATGGTGGCGATCTGTGCCACCGTCGCGCCGCCCTCGGTGCGGAAGCTGACCCCGCGGCGCACGCCGGAGAAGAACAGCAGGATCGCACACCCCCAGAGGAGCGTCAGCGTGACGGCCGCCTGGCTGGGCTCGCCCCCGAGCGTCCAGGACGCGGCCGCGCCGGCCACGAAGGGCAGCATCGGGCCGAAGCCTAGGGCAACGCCGAGCCACGGCACCGCCCGGGGCTCGTGGATCGTGAGGGTCCGGCCGGTCGCGTCGTCCTGCATGGTCTTCCAGTCTCCTGCGGGCTCCTCCCTCTTCAAGTCGCAGCGCCCTCATTCCGACAGGATGGGAGTGCGATCGTCTTCGAGGGGCGTCCCGGCTCAGCTCTCTGGTCCCTTGCCCGTCGACGGTCTATGCTGCCGAAAAATTCGGGAGGACGGGATGGCTCGGACCGCGAAACGCGCTCTGTCTTGGTCGATGGCGGCCGTGGTCTTGTCGGGTCGCCTGGTCTTGGCGGGCGCTTCGCTCGCCGCGGACGGGCCGCCGGTGCAGGAGGGTTTTTCGACCGACCGCCTGGCCCGCATCGCGCCGGCGCTGACCCGGGAGATCGAGAAGGGCACCGTGCCCGGCGCGGTGACGCTGATCGCCCGCAACGGCAAGATCGTCCATTTCGAGGCCCACGGCTTCCTCGATTCCGCGAAGACGAAGCCGATGACCCGCGACGCGGTGTTTCGCGGCTTCTCGATGACGAAGCCGTTCACGGCGGTCGCGGCGATCGCGCTGATGGAGCAGGGTCGGCTCGGCCTGCGCGATCCGCTCGCGCAGTATTTTCCCGAGTTCAAGGACATGAAGGTCTACGCGGAGGTCCGCGACGAGCGCGGGCGCACGAGCCGCGTCACGGTTCCGGCCAAGCGCCCGATCCTGGTCTGGGACCTGTTTCGCCACACCGCGGGCTTCACCTACGGGGGCTCCGCACCGTTCCCGGAGATGCGGGAGGCCTACGAGAAGGCCGATGTCGAGAGCCTGAACGGCGACCTCCCGAACGACGAGTTCGTCAAGCGGCTGGCGGCGATCCCGCTCGCCTACGAGCCGGGCACGCGCTGGGAATACTCGGTGGCCACCGACGTGCTCGGTCTCGTCGTCGAGAAGGTATCGGGCCAGCGCCTCGACCGCTTCCTCGACGAGGTGCTCTTCCGGCCCCTGCGCATGACGCAGACGAGCTTCCAGCTCCGGCCGGACCAGGCCGCCCGCTTCGCCGACGCCTACGATTCCGATCCGCTCAAGGCCGACCTGTGGAAGCTCGCGCGCAGCGAGCAGGATCCGGGCAAGCGCTACGTCCATGGCGGGGCCGGCGCGCTCATCACGGCCGAGGACTACTTCCGCTTCGCCCAGATGGTGGCGAATGGCGGCGAGCTGGACGGCGCGCGCATCCTGTCGCGCGAGTCGGTCGAGTTCATGCTGTCGAACCACATCCAGGGCCTCGAAGGCGCGCCGACCCCGACCACCGGGCCCGGCTACGGCTTCGGCCTCGGCTGGGGCGTGCGTCTCGACGAGGGCGGGGCCTGGATCCCCGGCTCGAAGGGCGACGCGATGTGGGCCGGCGCGGGCGGCACCAGCTTCACGGTCGACCGCAAGGAGGGGATCGTCGGGATCTTCCTGGCGGCCGGCCCGAGCACGCGGCAGCACACCCGCTTCCTGTTCAAGAACCTCCTCTACGGGGCGCTGGTGCAGTAGGCCGTTCACGGCCAGCGGGGAGCCGGCCTTCAGGCGGCACGCTTCTCGGCGTAGAGGCGGCAATGCTGCAGGTAGCCGACCTCGTGGCGGCCGGCGAGCTCGACCACGCTCGACCACAGCCAGGACGGCGCCTGCGCGTCGCAGCCGCTCGTCACCTCCGCCCGCCACTCACGGCGCGCCGCCTCGTCCATCTGCCGGCCATGCGCCTTGCCCACCACATAGGCGAGGTAATGGGCGGCCCGCACCGCCTCCTCGCGGCTGAACTGGTCGACGTCGAGCTTCAGGTCCTGCGGGGCGAGCTCGCGCATCACGACCGGCTTGCCGAGGAGGCGCACCGGCAGCATCCTCTCGCCGAGATTCGGCGAGAGCGCCCGCGCACCGGCGACGACGCGTTCGGCGGCGTCCTCGGGCATCCGGATGCCGGGCGCGGGAGGCGCCGCGGGCGCGACCGCCTCCTTCAGGTCGATCAGGGCCAGCCGGCTCCTGTCCTGCCCCTTGTCCTGCCCCTTGTCTTGCCCTTTGTCCTGCCCCTTGCCCTCCGGCTCCTCGATCCGCACCAAAGCGGCGTAGCGCAGGAAGCCGAGCGAGCTGCAGCCCTTCATCCAGTAGGCCGCGTCGATCAGGCGAAGATCCGCCGCGTCGCGCCCATCGAGGGCGAGAACGAGGCGGCGCACCGCCTCCTCCCCGAACAGGTCGTGCAGGGCCTCGCGCTCCTCCGCGTCGAGCGCCCAGAACTTGCGGCCCAGGGGAATCCGCGGCTCGACATCCTTCAGGCGCTCGCGGGCAAGATGCTTCCAGTGCCGGCCGAGGGCGCGGCGGCGCACCGTGCGCACCACCTCCGGCTCCGGCGGCGGCTCGTCGGCGCCGTCGTCATCGCTGGCCTGGACGCGGAGCCCCTGCGCGTAGCCGCGGATCATCTCCTCCAGCATCCGGGCCGTGACGACGCCGGGCAGGTCCGAGCCGCGCGCCGCGCTCGCCAGCGACAGGCCGAGACGGACGAGGTCGTGGGTCGGGTTTCCGATCACCGTCTGGTCGAGGTCGCGGATCTGGATCTCGACCCGCCCCTCGGCATCGGCCAGCGGCCCGAGATTGCCGAGATGGCAGTCGCCGCAGATCCAGACCGGCGGTCCCTCCGGCAGGGTGCCGCGGGGAAGCCCATCCAGCCACTCGTAGAATTTCAGGGTGTTGCCGCGCACGTAGGCGTGGGCCGATCGTGCCATCTTCAGGGTGCGCTGACGTTCCAGGACAGCCGCACGGTCTTGCGGGCCGAAGCTACGGGTCTCGGGCATTCCATCACCTGCGTGAGCACGGCCGACACGCTACCTTGGCCGCTCCCGTCAACGCACGGGAAGAGGACGGCAACGCGCGTCGTTTCGCCTCTGGTGTGGATGAAGGGGGAGGCTCGGACGTGCCCCGGAGGGCTGCGGCGATCCGGCCGCCCGTCACGCGCACCGGGACGGGGCCCGTGCGCGTCGACGGATGGCCGGCGGGTTTCCCGGTGCGAGCACCCGGTAACCCTGGGCGCGGTCGGGCCGGGTGGGACGCGCTCACGCGCCCCGCATGTCCTCACCCGCCCAGTCCAGCGCCGCATACTGCGTCCGCAATTCGCGCTTGAGCAGCTTGCCGGCGGTGTTCCGGGGCAGATCCTCCTGGAACAAGATGCGCTTGGGCACCTTGTACGGCGCGAGCCCGGTGCGGCAATGAGCGATCAGCTCCTCGGCACGGGCCTCGGCGCCCGGCCGCAGCACCACGACCGCCGTCACGGCCTCGATCCATTTGGGGTGGGGCAGGGCGATCACCGCCACCTCCGAGACGCTCGGATGGGTGAACAGCACCTCCTCGACCTCGCGGCTCGCCACGATGGTGCCGCCGGTCTTGATCACGTCCTTCACCCGGTCGACCACGGTGATGTAGCCGTCCTCGTCCATGATCCCGACATCGCTCGAATGGAACCAGCCGCCGCGGAAGGCCTCGTGCGTCTCCTCCGGCTTGTCCCAGTAGCCGGCCATCAGCTGGGCCGAGCGGTGGACGATCTCGCCGCGCTCGCCGGGGCCTACGTCGCGCATGGCGTCGTCGACGATCCGGGTCTCGACGTTGAAGACCGGGCGGCCGCAGGAGGCCGGGCGGGCATCGTGCTCCTCGGGGCGCAGGACGGTGGCGAGCGGCGCGATCTCGCTCTGGCCGTAGCAATTGTAGGGCCGCGCGCCGGGCAGGCGGGTGCGCAGCTCCTCGAGCACCGGGACCGGCATGATCGAGGCGCCGTAATAGATGTGGCGCAAGCTCGTCAGGTCCCGCCGCGCGAAATCGGGCGAGCGCAGGAGGCTGATCCACACGGTCGGCGGCGCGAAGAACGAGGTGAGGCGGTGCTCCTCGATCAGGCGCAGGCAGGTCTCCGGCGCGGGCGACTCGATCAGCACCGTCTCGGCCCCGGCGAGGAGCTGGGGCATCGTGAAGGCGTGCATCTGCGCGGTGTGGTAGAGCGGCAGGGCAGCCAGGGCCCGGTCGCCGGGGCCGAAATCGAGGGCGATGACGCAGCTCAGATACTCGGCGAGGAGGCCGCGGCTCGTCATCATGGCGCCCTTCGGCGCCGCGGTGGTGCCGGAGGTGTAGAGGAGCTGCACCACGTCCGCGTCGGCGACCGGCACGTCCACCGCCTCGACCTCGCCCTCGCCTTGCGCGAGCCGCAGCACGTCGAGGCCGGTGCCGCCGAACAGGGTGCCGAACCAGGGACCCGTCCCCTCGTCCAGAGCCTCCCGGGCGTTCCCCGCCAGCGCCGGATCGACGATCAGCGCGCGGGCGCCCGATTGCTCGACGATGTAGCGCAGCTCGCGCCCGGTGAGCGCGTAGTTGACCGGGACGTGGATCAGGCCGGCCCGGGCACAGGCGAGCCACAGGATCAGGTAGGCGTCCGAGTTGCGCCCGAGCGCCCCGACCCGGTCGCCGCGGGTCAGCCCCGCCTCGATCAGGCCGCGGGCGACCCGGTCGACGGCGCGGTCGAGGGCGGCGAAGCTCCAACGCCGCTCGCCGAAGGACAAAGCGGTGCGGTCGCGGTAGCGCCGGGCCGTGCGGCGCAGGGCGTCGGAGATCGTGTCGCGCCGGGCGCGCGCGGCCTCGGATCCGGCGAAGGTGCCGTCGCGGTCCATGGTCGTTTCTCCCTCGTGTCTTGGTGCTTATCCCCCTTTGTCTCAGGGCGGCGCCGGCAAGTCACGAGGTATCGCCAAGTCACGAGGTATCCCTAGGTCGGCGAGGCCCTGTCGGGACCTCGCCATCGGGCTTGCCGGTTGGCAGGGCCTCTCGGTCACGCGGCGATCCAGGCGAACCGCTCGGCCTCGTCCCAGGCGCAAGCCTCGCCGAGCGCAGCGGCGAACACGCCCGACAGGCGCGCCCGCTCGGCCTCGACCACCGGCCCGTCGACCGCCACCGGCCGGCAGCGGGCGGCGAGGCCCGGAACCACGAAGTCCGGGTTGTGCAGGGCGTGGTCGGAGG
>JAEWKL010000614.1 GCA_023386115.1 Pseudomonadota bacterium | reverse complement strand
GCCCCGGCCACATGCCCGGCGCCCTGAACCTGCACTACGCGACGCTGCAGGAGAACGGCCGGCTCAAGGACGAGGCCGCCTTACGCGCGGCGGTGGCGCAGGCCGGCATCGACCTCGACCGGCCGGTCGTCACCACCTGCGGCTCCGGCGTCACCGCGGCGATCGTGTCGCTGGCCCTCGAGACCCTCGGCCGGCCGCCCCGCGCCCTCTACGACGGCTCCTGGTCGGAATGGGGCGCCCGGGAGGACCTGCCGGTGGCGACGGGGCGGTAGGCCGCCCTCTCGGATGTCCGGACCGCGCTTTCCTCGTCATATCCTCGCGCCTTGACGTCGGCACGTCGCTGCCGAGGAGTCCGGATGCCAAGGCGTCCGGCGCATCCGCGCCGGCGCCCGTTCGGGCTTGGCCGGCGCCGTCGAACGGGTCCGCTCGACGGCATTGCGGGATACGACGACGGTTCGTCCGCTGGTGCCCCGCCCCGCCTTCTCCCGGCCGGGCGGCACCCTCAATGCAGGATCTGGCTCAGGAACAGCCGGGTCCGCTCGTGCTCCGGCGCCCGGAAGAACGCCTCGGGGGTGTTCGATTCGACGATCTGGCCCTCGTCCATGAAGATCACCCGGTCGGCGACCTGGCGGGCGAAGCCCATCTCGTGGGTGACGCAGAGCATGGTCATGCCCTCGTCGGCCAGCCCCACCATCGTGTCGAGCACCTCCTTGACCATCTCGGGGTCGAGGGCCGAGGTCGGCTCGTCGAACAGCATGATCTTGGGTGCCATGCACAGGGAGCGGGCGATGGCGACGCGCTGCTGCTGGCCGCCGGAGAGCTGGCCCGGATACTTGTGCGCCTGATTCGGGATCTTCACCCGGGTCAGGTATTGCATGGCGACCGCCTCGGCCTCGGCCTTCGGCATCTTCTTCACCCAGATCGGCGCCAGCGTGCAGTTCTCGAGCACCGTCAGGTGCGGGAACAGGTTGAAGTGCTGGAACACCATGCCGACCTCGCGGCGGATCTCGTCGATCCGCTTGAGGTCGCTGGTGAGCTCGATCCCGTCGACGACGATGCGCCCGGCCTGGTGCTCCTCCAGTCGGTTGATGCAGCGGATCAGGGTCGACTTGCCGGAGCCCGAGGGGCCGCAGATCACGATCCGCTCGCCCTTGCGCACGCTGAGATCGACGTCGCGCAGGACGTGGAAGGCGCCGTACCACTTGTTGACCCGCTCAAGCGACACGGCCGTCGGCGCGCTGGCCAGGCGAGCCGCCGAGGTGTTGCGGGGGCTGAGGTCCGGATCGGTCTCCGGCAAGGGGACAGAGGCGGTCGTGACGGGGGAGGAAGCCATCGGGGATCTCACCGTGTCTGGCCGGCCGCGAGCCGCCGCTCGACGAAGCGGGCGTAGCGCGACATGCCGAAGCAGAAGACGAAGTAGAACAGGGCGGCGAAGGCGTAGCCGGTCATCACCACGGTCGGTGCCGCCCAGGCGGGATCGACCCGGGCCGACTCGATCGTGCGGATGAAGTCGAAGATGCCGACGATCGAGACGAGGCTGGTATCCTTGAACAGCGCGATGAAGCTGTTGACGATGCCCGGGATCACGATCCTGAGGGCCTGGGGCAGGATGATCAGGCGCATCCGGTGCCAGGGGCTCAGGCCCAGCGACATCGCCCCCTCGGTCTGGCCCCGCGGGATCGCCTGAAGGCCGCCGCGGACCGTCTCGGCCATGTAGGCGGCGGAGAACAGCGCGATGCCGACGAGCGGCCGCGCCAGCCGGTCGACCGTGACGTCGCCGGGCAGGAACAGCGGCAGCATCACGTTGGCCATGAACAGCACGGTGATGAGCGGCACGCCGCGCCAGAACTCGATGAAGATGACGCAGAACAGCCGCACGATCGGCAGCCGCGAGCGCCGCCCGAGCGCCAGCAGGATGCCGAGCGGCAGGGACGCGACGATGCCGACGAGGGACACGATCAGCGTCACCAGCATGCCGCCCCACAGGGCCGTCGGCACGGCGGGCAGCCCGAGGCTCGGCATGCCGGTGAGCAACCCGTACGAGGCGACCGGGAACAGGACGAAGAAATAGAAGGCGCCGAGTGCGCGCTTGGGCGCGTCGAGCCACAGCATCCACCCGACGCCGACCGCCATCAGGGCGAAGAACACGTTCGGCCGCCAGCGCTCCTCGATCGGGTAGGAGCCGTAGATGAAGTAGTTGATCTTGCTCGCCACGAAGGCCCAGCAGGCGCCGACCGGGCGCCCGATCACCTCGGCCCGGCAGGCGTCGCGGTTCTCGCCGGTCCAGACCGCGTCGAACACGAGGAAGCGCAGGAGCGGCGGCACCGCCAGCGCGATGACCGCGAGCGCCGCCAGCGTCATCACGGCGTTGGCCGGGCTAGAAAAGAGGTTCTGGCGCAGCCAGGCGAGCGGGCCGCTCACCAGGGAGGGCGGGGCTGAGGCGGGCACCGCCTCGCGGCGGACGAAGGTGAGCGGCAGGGGCTGGGAGCCGGCAGTCATTCGTCTGGCCTCACCGCTCGATCAGCGCGACGCGCCGGTTGTAGAGGTTCATCGCGAAGGCGGTGACGAGGCTGATCGTCAGGTAGACCGCCATGGTGATCGCCACCACCTCGACCGCCTGGCCGGTCTGGTTCAGCACCGTGCCCATGAAGACCTGGACGAGGTCGGGGTAGCCGATGGCCACCGCCAGCGACGAGTTCTTGGTGAGATTCAGGAACTGGCTGGTCAGCGGCGGCACGATCACCCGCATCGCCTGCGGGATCACCACCAGCCGCATGGTCGGGCCGGGCTGCAGGCCCAGCGCCCGGGCCGCCTCGGTCTGGCCCCGGTTGACCGCCTGGATGCCGGCCCGCACCACCTCGGCGATGAAGGCGGCGGTGTAGACCGTGAGCCCGAGGACCAGGGCGACGAATTCCGGGTAGAGCTGCATCCCGCCGCGCAGGTTGAACGTGCCCTTCACGGGAAAATCGAGCGCCACCGGGGCGATCCCGAGGAGCGCCAGCACCCCGTAGGCGAGGAGCGGCAGGCCGAGGACGAGGGCGAGGCCCACCGCCAGCACCGGCAGGCGCCGGCCGGTCCGCGCCTGCTCGCGCCTGGCATGGGCGCGAAAGACCAGGGTTCCGACGATCCCGACCAGGAGGGCGAGGGGCAGGGCCCAGGCATCCGCCGCGAGGAGGGGCTTGGGCAGGTACAGGCCGCGCTGGTTGAGGAAGACGGAGGTGCCGAGCGCGTAGGAATCGCGCGCCGCCGGCAGGCTCGCCAGCACCGCGACGTACCAGAACAGCAATTGCAGCAGCAGCGGGATGTTGCGCAGCACCTCGACGTAGAATGTGGCCAGCGTGCGCACGATCCAGTTCGGCGACAGCCGCGCGACGCCGACCGCGAAGCCGAGGATCGTGGCGAGCACGATGCCGATGGCCGCGACCATCAGGGTGTTGGTGAGCCCGACCAGGAAGGCGGTGCCGTAGGTCGAGGTCGCGGCGGTGAAGGGGATCACCGTCTGGTTGACGTCGAACCCGGCGGTGTTGCCGAGGAAGCCGAAGCCCGAGGCGACGCGGGCGTTGCGCAGGTTCTCGGCGGCGTTGCCGATCGCGATCCAGGCCACCACGCCGACCGCCAGCAGCAGCAGGATCTGGTAGGCCGCCCCGCGGATGCGGGGATCGTAGAGGGGCGAGACCCGGGGCGGACCGGACGGCGCATCGGCCGGAAGCTGCGTCGGCAAGGGGGCGTGCTCGCGTCTATGGTTGCCGGGGGCGGCGCCCGGATCGCCCGGGCGCCGCTCAAGTCATGCGGTCAGCGGATCGGCGGGCCGTATTGCAGGCCGCCCTTCGACCACAGGGCGTTGAGGCCGCGCTGAATCTTCAGCGGCGAACCCTGGCCGACATTCTTCTCGAAGACCTCGCCGTAATTGCCGACGAGCTTGATGACCCGGTAGGCCCAGTCGTTGGTGAGGCCCAGATCGGTGCCGTACTTGCCCTCGGTGCCGAGGATGCGCTTGACGTCCGGGTTGTCGGAGGTCTTCAGCATCTGGTCGACGTTGGCTTGCGTGATGCCGGCCTCTTCGGCGTTGAGCATCGCGTAGTGGGTCCAGCGCACGATGTCGGCCCATTGGGCGTCGCCCTGGCGCACCGCCGGTCCGAGCGGCTCCTTCGAGATGATCTCGGGCAGCACGATGTTGTCGTCCGGCGCCGAGGCGCGTAGGCGCTCGGCATAGAGGCCCGACGCATCGGTGGTGAAGGCGTCGCAGCGGCCCGAATCGTAGGCCTTGAAGGTCTCGTCGGCGCTGGCGAAGGCCACGACCTCGTATTTGAGCTTGTTGGCCCGGAAGTAGTCGGCCAGGTTCAGCTCGGTCGTGGTGCCCTGCTGGGTGCAGACCGAGGCGCCGTCGAGCTGCTTGGCAGAGGCGACGCCAAGCTTCTTCTTCACCATGAAGCCCTGGCCGTCGTAGAAGTTGACGGCGGGGAAGTCGAGCCCGAGCGTGGTGTCGCGCGACATCGACCAGGTGGTGTTGCGCGACAGGATGTCGACCTCGCCCGACTGGAGCGCCGTGAAGCGGTCCTTGGCCGAGAGCGGGATGAAGCGGACCTTGGTGACGTCGTTGAAGATCGCCGCGGCGAGCGCCCGGCAGAAATCGACGTCGAGACCGGTCCAGCGGCCCTGCGCGTCCGGCACGCCGAAGCCGGCCAGCCCCGGATTCGAGCCGCAGGAGATGTAGCCCTTCTGCTTGATGCTGTTCAGCGTCCCTTGTGCCTGGGCGGCGCCCGCCAGCAGGGTGGCGCCGAGCCCGAAGGCCAGGGCCGCAATGGTCTTCTTCATGCGGTATGCGTCTCCCGTTCCGGTCGCGGCCCCCTCGGCCGCCGCCCGTATGCTCAAGCGCGAGCACTGCCTAAGCAAGAGGCATTCCAAGCGAAGCGGATTGTCCGGTCAAGGGGTTGGCTCGTGCGACGAACAGCGTAGACGGGCCAAGCGCTATCAGCGCGGCTTGACGGGAGCGACCGGTCCGGGATGTGCTTCGACGACGTTCCTTGCACCAGGGTCCCGATGAGCATCACTCCGCCCCGCGACAAGAGCCGCCTCGGCACCCGCACCCGCCTGGTCCATGCCGGCCGCGACCCGTCGCAGCAGCACGGCTTCGTCAACACGCCGATCTATCGCGGCTCGACGGTGCTCTACGAGAGCTACGACGCGCTCAAGAACCGGCGGGCGGAGTACACCTACGGGACCGTCGGCACCCCGACGGTCCGGGCGCTCGAGACCGCCTGGACCGAACTCGCGGGCGCCGCCGGCACGGTGCTGACGCCCTCGGGCCTCGCCGCCGTGACGGTCGGGCTGCTGGCCTGCCTCAAGGCCGGTGATCACCTGCTGGTGACCGATTCCGCCTACCGCCCGACCCGGATCTTCTGCGACGGGTTCCTGACGCGGTTCGGGGTCGAGACCACCTATTACGATCCGACGGTGGGGGCCGGCATCGCGGCGCTGATGCGGCCCAACACCACGGCCGTGCTCACCGAGGCGCCGGGCTCGCAGAGCTTCGAGATGCAGGACATCCCGGCCATCGCCGAAGTGGCGCACGCCCGCGGCGCCTGCGTGCTGATGGACAACACTTGGGCGACGCCGCTGCTCTTCCCGCCGCATGAGCGCGGCGTCGACATCGCCATCGAGGCCGGCACCAAGTACCTGTCGGGCGGCTCGGACCTGCTGCTCGGCCTCACCTCGGCCAACGCGCAGTACTGGCCGGCCCTGCGGCGGACCTTCGACCAGTTCGCGATGTGCGCCGGGGCCGAGGACGTGTTCCTGGCCTTGCGGGGCTTGCGCACGCTCCCCTTGCGCCTGCGCGAGCACGGCGAGCAGGCCTTGAGGCTCGCCCGCTGGTTCCAGGGCCGGCCGGAGGTCGCCCGGGTGCTGCACCCGGCCCTGCCGGAGGATCCCGGCCACGCGATCTGGTCCCGCGACTTCCTGGGCGCCTCGGGCCTGTTCTCGATCATCCTCAAGCCCTGCCCCGAGGCCGCTTTGGCGGCGATGCTCGACGGGCTCGAGCTGTTCGGGATGGGCTTCTCCTGGGGCGGCTTCGAGAGCCTGGTGATCCCGTTCGACTGCGCGCCCTACCGCACCGCGAATCCGTGGGCGCCCGGTGGGCCGGGCCTGCGGTTCCAGGTCGGGCTGGAGGACATGGACGACCTGACGCGGGATCTGGAAGCGGGGTTCGCGCGGTTGCGGGCGGCGTCCTGAGACGTCTTGCTCCAACGCTGTGAAAGAGGGACGCATCTCCCCTCTCCGGCACCTTGCAGCGATCCCGGGCAAGCCCGGGATCGCCTGGACCCAGGCTCGCTCGGAGAGGGTATCCCGCGACTTCGCGTCACCTCGAGGAGAGGGAGCGGATCTTTCTCATGGCGCCAGCCACGTCGCCCTCTGTCCCTCCCCGTCCCATGTGAACAGCGCCCGCCGGTGCCCTTGACGGGCAAGGTAGAGAAAGTCGAGCCGGGCGGCGGTGAGGACCACCACGCGGAACTCGGAAAAACCCGCTTCCACAGCCGCCTCGTCCTCGGGGAGCGCGTAGGCGCTGCCCTCGGGCAAGGGCGTGCCGGGGCCCGGCATGGCGCCGTAGCAGAGACGGCTCATCGGACGCGACGCCGCCCAGGCGTCGCGAGCGACCGCGTCCCCTCCGTGCAGGCGGGCCGTGCCCTCGATCCGGACCTGGATCTTGGCCCCGGCATCGTAGGCGTGGAGCGCCGCCCGGGGATCGGCGGCGATCTCGGCGGCCTTGTCGGAGCGGGCGTCGCAATGGATCCGCAAGGCGCGGACCGTCCGGTCGACCCCGCGCAGGACCACCGTACGCAACCGTGGCGCGCCGTCGCGGCCGAGCGTGGCCAAAGCCGGCGTGTGGAAGCCGCTCTGGTGGGCCGCCCCCTCCTCCAGCCGGCGCCAGGCCTCGGCGAGGCAGCCCGCGAGGTCGTCATAGAAGGGGGGCAGCTCGGTCATGCGGGGCTTCGGCCTCCGGTTCGTTCACCAATCTAGGGCAGGATCCGGGGAACCGGGATGCCCCAGCGACGCTTGTCCCGGAGAAGCTTGTCCGTAAGACCGCTCGCCCCGAGGTTCCTCTCCATGACGCTCCGCACGACCCCGGCCTGGTTGCCCTCGATGGCTTGGCTGCCCTTGGCGGCCGCCCTCACGGCCCTGCCGGCGATGGCGGCCGACATGCCCGCCGGATATGCGGCGCGTGGCGGGGCCGAGTTCGCCGCCGGCTGGCGAGCGCCGCCTCCGCCGCTTCCCCCGCCGCCTCCCGC
>JAEWKL010000559.1 GCA_023386115.1 Pseudomonadota bacterium | reverse complement strand
CCGTCCGCCCGACGGACCAGGCCTTCCTGCTTCAGCTCTTCATCGAATCGCGGCCCTGGCTCGCCTGGGCCGGCCTCGAGCGCGACGCCCTGCAGGCGCTCTACGAGCAGCAATACCAAACGCTGCGCACGGGCCTCGGGGCGAAGTACCCCGAGCATCTCGACTTCATCGTCGAGCGGACGGGCCAGGCGGTCGGGCGCCTCGTCGTCGATCTCAGCCCCGCCGACTGGCGCCTCTCCGAGTTCGCGGTCGTCGCGGCGGCCCGCGGCAAGGGCATCGGCACCGACCTCGTGCGCAGCCTCCAGGCCGCGGCCGGGCGGGTGCGCCTGCCGCTCACCCTCTCGACCCCGATGGCCGGCACCAACGCCCGTCCCCTGTACGAGCGCCTGGGCTTCCGCGTCGTGGCGGTCCAGCCGCCGCACTACGAGATGGCGTGGTTCCCGCCGGGCATGCCGGTGCCGCAGGCCGCCGGCGCGATCCTCGCCGCCGGGTGAGGCGCGAGGGACTGCGCGGCTGCGCCGGCGCGGGAGCTTGACATCGCCCCCGGGCCGCCGATGCTCCCCCGGCGCGAGACGACGAGGAGGCGGGACTCAGAATGGACTGGGCAGCGGCGGCCTACCGGGCGCGCCGGCAGATCCGGGTCCGGGCGCGGGTCGTCCCGGAGGATCGCTCCCTCGCGCTGATCGACGCCTTCGCGGCGCAGGGCACGATGAGTCCGGCCGCGCTCCGGGCGCACGGCCCGGCGGATGGTCCCGCGACCATCCTGAGCCTCGTGACGATCGCCGTCCACGGACGGGGCCACGTGCCGGCGGTGAACGGCTGGTACCGGCGGGAGGGGGTGGATCTCGTCGTCCATCCGGGCTTCGCCGTGGCCTGGGCGGCGGCGCGGGCCTGCGACGCGCCGCTCGCCGCGGGCGCCGGCGGATGAGCCTGCGCGACCGCTACGAGGAAGCGGTGCGCGGCCTGGCCGAGCGCGCCGCCGCCCTGCGGCGCGCCGGCCTGTCGCCCGAGGCCATCGCCCGGGACGTCCATGCCGAGCGGCGGCGCCTCGCCGTCCACTACAAGAGCCTGACGCCGGAGCCCTACCGCAGCCGCATCGCCGCGCGGACGATCCGGGTCTACGGCAATCCGGAAGGCCCCTCGATCGACTTCCTGCGGGCGAACGGAAAGACCTGGGAGGCGATCATCGCGGGCGCCACCCGCCCGGGTCCGCCGGTCGGCCTGGAGCCGGAGGAGCGGTGACGGTCCCGCTCCGGCATTCCCCGGGATGTCGCCCGGGGGCCATCGTCTGGAGGCCGTCGTCCAGGGGGCCCTGCCCGATCGCGATGTGACCCGGCGCCGCCGTCAACGATACGCCGCCGCGATGCCCAGGAAGTCCTCGGCCTTCAGGCTCGCCCCGCCGACCAGCGCGCCGTCGACATGGGCGACGCCCATCAGCTCGGCGGCGTTCGACGGCTTCACCGACCCGCCATAGAGGATCCGCACCTTGGCCCCCTCGGCACCGAGACGGCTCTCAAGCTCCTGCCGGATCAAGGCGTGTACCTCGGCGACGTCGTCCACCGTCGGGGTGAGCCCGGTACCGATCGCCCAGACCGGCTCGTAGGCGATCACCGTGTCGGCGGCCGTGGCGCCGTCGGGCAGCGAGCCGGCGAGCTGGCCGCGCACGATCTCCAGGGTCCGGCCGGCCTCGCGCTCCGCACGGGTCTCGCCGACGCAGATGATCGCCGTGAGCCCGGCGCGGCGGGCGGCGAGCGCCTTGGCGCGGATCTCGGCGTCGCTCTCGTGGTGGTAGGCCCGGCGCTCGGAATGGCCGACGATGGTCGAGGTCGCGCCGAGATCGGCCAGCATCTCGGCCGAGATGTCGCCCGTATAGGCGCCGCTCGCCTCCGCATGCACGTCCTGGCCGCCGACCTGCACGGGGGAGCCCTTCAGCGCCGCGGCCATCGCGCCGACCAGCGTCGCGGGCGGGCAGACCAGCACGTCGATCCGCTGTGCCAACCCGGCATCGAGACCGTCGCGCACGGCCTCGGCCACTTTCAGCGAGGCCTGGAGGCCGTTCATCTTCCAGTTTCCCGCCACCAGCGGGCGCGGCCGTTCGGTCGTCATGTGTCTCCCCCGATCCTCGACAAGCGTTGCCGGGTAACAGGTCCGCCGCCGGGCGGCAAACGGCGGGGCGCCGCTCTTTGCCTTGCGGCGCTTATGCGGTATCGCGGCCGGATCCGGGCGTCCCCTCGCGGGAGATGCCCACACGACATCTTTGACCGGTTTCTTCGAGGATCGCGATGCTCCAGGGGTTCCGCGCCGCCAGCCAGAGCTGGCTCGGCAAGATCGTGGTCACGGTGGTGTTCGGCCTCCTGATCGCGGGCCTCGCCATCTTCGGCATCGGCGACATCTTTCGCGGTGGCGGCAGCAACGCGGTCGCGACCGTCGGCAGCACGCAGATCCCGGCCGAGGCCCTGCGCAGCGCCTACCAGAACCAGCTCCAGCGCCTGTCGCGCCAGAGCCGCCGGCCGATCACGCCGGACCAGGCCCGGGCGCTCGGCCTCGACCGGCAGGTGCTCGCCCAGCTCATCACCGAGGCCTCCCTCGACCAGAAGACGAAGGATCTGGGGCTGCGCATCCCCGATGCCGCCGTGGTGCGGCTGATCCAGGAGGAGCCGGCCTTCAAGGGCCCGAACGGCGCCTTCGACGTCAACACGTTCCGCGATACGCTGCGCCAGGCCGGCCTGACCGAGCAGGGCTTCGTGCAGGAGCAGCGCGCGGTGGCCGCCCGCCTCCAGCTCGCCGACGCGATCACCGCCGAATTGCCGGTGCCCCTCGCCGCCCGCGAGGCGATCCACCGCTACACCGCCGAGCGCCGGGCCGCGTCCTATTTCACCCTGCCGGACTCGGCGGCGGGCGAGATCCCGGCCCCGACCGACGAGGAGGTGACCACCTTCTACACCGAGCGCAAGAGCGCCTTCCGGGCACCCGAATACCGCAGCGTGACCCTGCTCGTCCTCGATCCGGCGACGCTGGCCAAGCCCGACGCGGTGCCGGAGGCCGAGGCCCGCGCCCGCTACGACTCCGAAAAGAGCCGCTTCGGCACGCCCGAGAAGCGGTCGATCCAGCAGATCGTCTTCCCGAACGACGCCGATGCGGCGGCGGCCCTGGCCCGCATCCGCAGCGGCGAGGTCACCTTCGACCAGGTCGCGACCGAGCGCGGCCTCGACGCCAAGGCGCTCGATCTCGGCACCTTCGCCAAGTCCGAGCTGTTCGACCCGGCGGTCGCCGACGCCGCCTTCGCGGCCGAGCCGAACGCGGTGAGCGAGCCAGTCAAGGGCCGCTTCGGCACGGTGCTCCTGCGGGTGACCGCCGTGCAGCCCGGCGCCCGCAAGCCGTTCGAGGAGGTGGCCGGCGAGGTCCGTCAGGAGGTCGCCCTCGACAAGGCCCGGGACGGGCTGGAGAAGGTCCACGACGCGATCGAGGACCAGCGCGCCGGCGCCAAGCCGCTGGCCGACATCGCCCGCGAGCAGGGCCTCGCCCTCGTCACGGTGCCGGCCGTCGACGCGCAGGGCCGCGACCCGCAGGGCAAGCCGGTCGACGCGATCCCCGACAAGGACGCGACCCTCGCGGCGATCGTCCGCAGCGACATGGGGGCCGACAACGAGGCCCTGCGCACCCGCTCCGGCGGCTACATCTGGTACGACGTGACCAAGATCGACCCGGCGCACGACAAGCCCCTGGCGGAGGTCCGCGACGCCGTGGTGGCGCAGTGGAAGGCTGACGAGATCTCGCGCCGGCTCGCCGCCAAGGCCCGCGAGGCGACCGAGCGGCTCGACAAGGGCGAGGCGATCGAGGAGGTGGCGAAGTCCCTGGGCCAGGAGGCCAGGACCGCGACCGACATCGCCCGCGGCCGCGGCCGCGACGGCCTGTCCACCGAGAGCGTCGCCCGCCTGTTCGCCACGCCGGTGGGCAAGGCCGGCACGGCCTCGGGCGAGGAGACCGCCCGGGTGGTGTTCCGGGTGACGGGCGCCACGGTGCCGGCCTTCGTGCCGACCGCTCAGGGCGCGGTCGCCGTGGAGGGGCAGTACCGCACGGCGCTCGCCGACGACATCCTGGCCCAGTACATCGCCGACGTGCAGAAGCAGGCCGGCGTCTCGGTCAACGAGGGCGCCTTCCGACGCGCCATCGGCGGCGAATACTGATGCTGGTCGCTCCCTCCCAGGAGGCCGCCGCGTCGGCCTACGAATCCGGCCGCCCGGTCCTCCTGCGCGCCACCCTGGTGGCCGATCTCGAGACGCCGGTCGCCGCCTTCCTGAAGCTGAAGGCGGGGCGCGAGGGCGCCGCCTTCCTGCTCGAATCGGTCGAGGGCGGCGCCGTGCGCGGCCGCTACTCGATGATCGGGCTCGATCCCGACCTGACCTGGCGCTGCACGAGGGGCCGGGCCGAGCGCGCGAGCGCGCCCGACCTCACGGGCTTCTCTCCGGAAGAGGCCGCGCCCCTCGACAGCCTGCGGGCGCTGATCGCCGAGAGCGCGATCCCGCCCGAGCCCGGGCTGCCCCCGATGGCGGCCGGCCTGTTCGGCTATCTCGGCTACGACATGGTGCGCGAGATGGAGCGGCTCGACGCGCCCCATCCCGACCCGATCGGGGTGCCGGACGCGATCCTGGTCCGCCCGACCGTGATGGTGATCTTCGACGCGGTGCGCGACGAGATCGCCCTGGTGGCGCCGATCCGGCCCGTCGCCGGTGTCCCGGCCAAGGCCGCCTACGAGGCGGCTCTGGCGCGGCTGGAGCGTGCCGCCGACGCGCTGGAGGGCCCGTTGCCGGTCGAGGCGCGGCAGAACCCGACCGAGATCCCCGCTCCCGCCTCGGTCTCGAACATCGCGCCGGACGACTTCCTCGGCATGGTCGCCCGGGCCAAGGAGTACATCGCCGCCGGCGACATCTTCCAGGTGGTGCTGTCGCAGCGCTTCGAGGCGCCGTTCACGCTGCCGCCGCTGGCGCTGTACCGCTCGCTCCGCCGGGTCAACCCGGCCCCGTTCCTGTGCTACCTCGATTTCGGCGACTTCCAGATCGTGTGCTCCTCCCCCGAGATCCTGGTGCGGGTGCGCGACGGCGCGGTGACGATCCGGCCGATCGCCGGCACCCGCCGCCGCGGCGCGACGCCGGAGGAGGACCGGGCCCTCGCCGAGGAGCTTCTGGCCGATCCGAAGGAGCGCTCCGAGCACCTGATGCTGCTCGATCTCGGCCGCAACGATGTCGGCCGCGTCGCCGAGATCGGCAGCGTGCAGGTGACGGATTCGTTCTTCCTCGAATTCTACAGCCAGGTCATGCACATCGTGTCGAATGTCGAGGGCCGCCTCGATCCCCGGCACGACGCGCTCTCGGCGCTCGCCGCAGGGTTCCCGGCCGGCACGGTCTCGGGCGCCCCGAAGGTGCGGGCGATGCAGATCATCGACGAGCTGGAGCGCGAGAAGCGCGGGCCCTATGGCGGCTGCATCGGCTATTTCGGCGCCGACGGCCAGATGGATACCTGCATCGTGCTCCGCACCGCCATCGTCAAGGACGGCCGCATGCACGTCCAGGCGGGTGCGGGCATCGTGCACGATTCGGATCCTGCTTCCGAGCAGCAGGAATGCGTCAACAAGGCCAAGGCGTTGTTCCGGGCGGCGGAGGAGGCGGTGCGGTTCGCCGCGCAGGCGCGGCGGGGGCAGTAGGGGGTCCGCTTTCCGGGGATTTGGCTCCGCATCCTGGGCCGGACAAACTCAACCCTCTGCAACCCTCCGGGTCATCCCGGGGCTCGGCGCAGCCGAGAAC
>JAEWKL010000558.1 GCA_023386115.1 Pseudomonadota bacterium | reverse complement strand
CCCGCGCGGCGAGGAGCGCGCCGAGCGCCACGCCTTCGTCGACGAAGCCGCCGTCGCTGGTGAGGTGCAGCCGCGTCACGCCCGGATTCGCGTCGAGCAGGCGGCGCAGTCGCGCGGCGGTGCCGTCGTTGAGGTCGCCCCACAGCCGCACGTCGCGCCCGCCGGGGCCGAGGGTGACGCGGGCCG
The DNA here is from genome assembly GCA_023386115.1 of Pseudomonadota bacterium. Taxonomy (GTDB): domain Bacteria; phylum Pseudomonadota; class Alphaproteobacteria; order Rhizobiales; family Beijerinckiaceae; genus Methylobacterium. The sequence continues at coordinate 14,952 of JAEWKL010000558.1, read as the reverse complement.
GTGGACCGTCGGGGGCGGTGTCGAGCACCGCTTCGAGGTTGCGCGACAATCCCCCGAAGGCCGGGGTGAGGGCGCCCGCCATCCCGGCGAGCGCGAGGCATGCCAGCACGACACCCGCGCCGATCCAAGAGCCGATCCAAGAGCCAGTCCAAGGGCCAGTCCAAGGGCCAGTCCATGCCCGGCCCTGCCGCACACCCGCTCCCGCCATTCCGGTCCCCCGCGCCCTGCCGGGCTCGAGCCTCGTTGGGCCCGGCCCTTTTATCCTTGACCCCACTCAGCCACATCGCCGCGGCGATGCGAAGACGTTGAGGTACCCACAAGGGTCAGCAAGATCCGGGCCGAACTTGGGCCGGAGCATGGTTCGTTTCGCCAATGGGTTTCGCGGCAGAAACAGTTCTCGACGCGGATGCGGTGCGGGAGAAACTTGCGCTCCCGCCCGCGCCACCATGTCGCGGCGGCGGGATTGCGTCAGTCTTTGAGCGGATCGTGGCCCCAGTTCATGAGGGAGTAGCGCCAGCGCGAGGTCTTCACCTCCTCCTTCGGCCCGCCCTGGGCGAGGTGGCGCTTCACATAGGCCACGACCTTGCGCATATCGGCATAATCGTCGTCCGTGAGGTCCGCCTTCTTGGTGTGCTTGATCTCGACGATCCGCCGCCCCTGATGGTGGCCGACGGATTCGCCGCCCGCAGGCCCCTCCTTCTTGGCACCGTCGCTCCAGCCGACCGATCGGCTCTCCTCGGTGTCGAGCCACGTCTCCAGCTCGCGCGGGGCCATGTTCACCGCCTCGCGGAAGGCCCGGTCGATGTCCTCGTGGTCGCCCGCCTCGGATCCGGTCTGCTTGCTCACGCGTCGCCTCCTTCACAATCGAGTCGCGCATCAACGTCACGAGGGGCTCTCGCGTTCGTCGCAGGGCAGCGGATCGCCGGGGAGACGGGGACGGATGCGGGCGCTAGGGTCGGACACCCGCTGCACGGACCCAGCCCTCATGACCGACACCGACGAACTGCTCTATCAGGTTGACGCCGAGGGCATCGCCCGCATCACCCTCAACCGGCCGCAGGCGCGCAACGCCCTGACCTTCGCGATGTACGAGCGCCTGCACGGCCTTGCCCAAGCGATCGACGCCGATCCGGCAATCCGCGCGGTGGTGATCCAGGGGGCGGGCGGACGCGCCTTCGCGGCCGGCACCGACATCGCGCAGTTCCGCGCCTTCTCCACGCCGGAGGACGCGCTCGGCTACGAGCGCTTCATGGACCGGGTGCTCGGCGCCCTCGAGCGCTGCGCCAAGCCCACCATCGCGGCGATCGCCGGAGCCTGCACCGGCGGCGGAGCGGCCATCGCCGCATCCTGCGACCTGCGCCTCGCCACGCGGGACGCCCGCTTCGGCTTCCCGATCGCCCGCACCCTCGGCAATTGCCTCTCGGTCTCCAACCTGCGCCGGCTCTCGGCGCTGGTGGGCGCCGCCCGGGTGAAGGAGATGATCTTCACCGCCCGCCTGATCGAGGCCGAGGAGGCCCAGGCGATCGGCCTGGTGAGCGAGGTGGTGGAGGATACGGCCGCCCTCGCCGAGCGGGCGACCGACCTCGCCCACCTGGTCGCCGGCCACGCCCCTCTGACCCTCGCCGCCACCAAGGAAGGCCTGCGCCGGGCGCGCGACGAGGCGCCGTCCGAGGCGGGGGACGACCTGATCCTGCAATGCTACACGAGCGCGGATTTCCGAGAAGGGATGGAAGCCTTCCTGGGTAAGCGCCCGCCGCGCTGGACGGGCCGGTGAGAGGATGCCCTGATGCACCGCTCAGGATGGGGCGCTTGGCCTGCCCCGCCAACGTCGTTCGGAGAACGGTCGCGAGGAGGATCGCGCCGGCATTCTCCTCACCCCTTGAGCTCCTCACCCCTTGAGCGGGGAAGGGACCGCCGTCACCGTCAGCAGGTCCGAGCCGCCGGAAGACGGCCATGGCGGGACATGCCCCGCGCCGGCGTCGACCGGAAATCCCGGCCGGCGCGATCCGCGGATGCAAGCCGGGCATCGAGATGGCGCCCGGCCGGGGCGGCCGGCCCCATCGAGAGGCCGGCCGTCCCATGCGTCAACAACCCACCCGCTCCCGACGCGCACATGCCATCGCCGCTGGTGCACGACGGATTTCGATCGATTTCATCTCTCGTTGACCCGCGGCAAGCGGCGCGTTCCGCCACCGTTTACGAGAGTTGAAAGCGGCGAAACATGGGGAGACCGCAGGAGTCGCAGATTTCCTTGAATTTTGCGAGCCGTTCAATCGGAATCAACGCGTGATTCCACGCCTCGTTGTCGAACAGCACCTCTCCGTCATGAATGACCATATCGGGCCGTAGCCTGAAATCCATATATCCCGTATTCTGCAGAAGCGCGTTCATCGGGCCACGCTTCGCAGGGCCGACGACTTCCGCGAAGATGATCGGACGATCGCGCATGATCGTCTCTCGCGCGCCGTTGAGGAACGCGTATTCATGTCCCTCGATGTCAGCCTTGATGACGCCGATGAAATCGGAAACATCGATGTCGTCGAAGCGCTTCACAGGCACTTCGATGATCGAGTGCGCCGGCTTGAATTCACTTTCGAGCGATGCACTCGTTTCGACAAGCCCATGGTGCGGGTCCGGGATATGCAACGACGCGACACCGTTGCGGTCGCTCAGCGCAATCTCATGAACCTTAACTTTGTCTTGCAGGTTATTGAGTGCAAGATTTTTACGGAGGATACTTAGGACGGGAGGCAGGGGCTCGAATGCGTAAACATTTTTATTTGGCTGGAAAGTCGATGCCATGACCGAATAGATGCCGGTATTGGCGCCGACATCGATGAACGCACCCTCCACACGTAATAAAGTTGCCATCATCAAGAATGGAAGCGGCGCTTCGTATGACCCAGAAGCGAGCTGACCCGCGACAGCATCCATGCCGTCTGAGTTATCGATTACAAATGACTTTCCGGCGAATTCAACATTCAATGTCGACATTCGGTTGTCCTCCTGTTCCTCGGCTTCTCGCAGAATGCGACATTTCGATTGACCGTCACGCAATTTGCTATGTTACAGCGACACCTTCCGCAGAGACGAACCAACAAATACGCTCCGTATAAACAGCACTTGCAGGCGAAAAATCCATCATTTCCATATAAAGCATTTAAAAAATTTCGGCTCGAGGGTGCTCGACGATCAATAAAATTGTAATACCTCTTGATCCTTCCAGGAAGATCGTCCGTGTCTTTCCTGGAAGCCCTGCCCCTGTGATCATTCTAGCCTACATCGCCGACATAAATCTATATATCACACATGACATGATCAAGAATTAAACAAACAAACGGAAAACTGCGCGCAATCGTTCTAGGCACTATCAATCGCCGCAAAGACGTAAATAGATGCGATCTAGCGTGCGCACATCCTTCGAACGATACGCTATACAATATAAAATGCAGCTGAATCACCCAAGATCAATTCGCATATGTTCATTGACTTGTCCGCCCGATCATGCATAGAGACGACGACGCAAACATCACAGCCGGCAGCGGGATACGTGACCTCATGGAATTCCCTCGGAGGTGAATTACATCCTCGCTGACGGCTCGGGCCATAGCAGTCGGCAGCGCCATCCGGCAAGGCCGCTGGAATGCGCGGGCATGGGACGCAACCGTTGTCGGGGCTGCCATTGCGCCCACGGCCGGAGCCTTGCCATCCCCATCCCGATCGGATAAAGGCCCGCCCATCCCACACGCGGAGCCGGCCTCATGCCTGAATGAGGCGTTTCCGGTGGCCGGCCGCCTCTCGGCGATGTCCTTGTCGGCATTCGCTCATGGCACCGGTCGCTTCCTCCGCGGCGGATGAACCGGAGAGAAAGAAAGACCATGGCCCTTCCCGACTTCACCATGCGCCAGCTGCTCGAGGCCGGCTCGCATTTCGGCCACCAGGCGCACCGCTGGAACCCGAAGATGCAGTCGTACATCTTCGGCACCCGCAACAACATCCACATCATCGACCTCGCCCAGACGGTGCCGGCCCTGCACCAGGCGCTGCAGGCGGTGAGCGACACCGTCGCCAAGGGCGGCCGGGTGCTGTTCGTCGGCACCAAGCGCCAGGCGGCCGACACGATCGCGGACGCGGCCAAGCGCTCGGCCCAGTACTACGTGAACTCCCGCTGGCTCGGCGGCACGCTGACCAACTGGAAGACCATCTCGGGCTCGATCCAGCGCCTGCGCAAGGTCGACGAGATCCTCGGCGGCGGCGGCCAGGGCCTCACCAAGAAGGAGCGCCTGATGCTGTCCCGTGAGAAGGACAAGCTCGAGAAGGCGCTCGGCGGCATCAAGGACATGGGCGGCGTTCCCGACCTGCTGTTCGTGATCGACACCAACAAGGAGCAGCTGGCGATCAAGGAGGCGAACCGCCTCAAGATCCCGGTGGCGGCCATCGTCGACACCAACTGCAACCCGGACGGCATCACCTACGTGGTCCCGGCCAACGACGATGCCGGCCGCGCCATCGCGCTCTACTGCGACCTCGTCGCCCGCGCGGCGATCGACGGCATCTCGCGCGGCCAGGGCGCGCTCGGCATCGACCTCGGCGAGTCCGACGAGCCGATGGCCGAGGAGCTGCCGGCGCTCGCCAACGAGCCCGAGGTCGCGCCCGTCGACATCACCGAGCCGTATGTCGGCGAGCCCTTCGAGCTGCTGGCCGCCCCCCGCGGCGCGCCGGACGACCTGACCAAGCTCACGGGCGTCGGCCCGCAGCTGGTGCAGAAGCTCAACGACGCCGGCATCTACCACTACTGGCAGATTGCCGCGATGTCGGCCGAGGACATCGCCAAGGTCGACGGCGACCTGAAGCTCAACGGCCGCATCGACCGCGACGGCTGGGTCAACCAGGCCCGCGGCTTCGTCGAGGCCGCCGCGGCGGCGTAACGCCGGCACGGATCAGACGCGGGGCGCGTTAGCCCCGCGGACCGGACGACCTTTCAAAGCCCGGCGCCGCCACGGCGCCGGGTTCCCTTTATCCGCCGACCGGCGCGCTTACGGCGTGCCGGGGCGCCCATGCAAGAGGATCCCACGATGGCCAACATCACGGCAGCGATGGTCAAGGAGCTGCGCGAGAAGACCGGCGCGGGCATGATGGACTGCAAGTCGGCCCTGAACGAGACCGCCGGCGACCTCGAGGCGGCCGTGGACTGGCTGCGCAAGAAGGGCCTCGCCAAGGCCGCCAAGAAGGCCGGCCGCGTCGCCGCCGAGGGTCTGGTCGCGGTCGAGTCCGCCGGCCACCACGCCGCGGTCGTCGAGGTGAACTCCGAGACCGACTTCGTCGCCCGCAACGACAGCTTCCAGGCCTTCGTCCGCGAGGCCGCCAAGCTGGCGCTGAACGCCGAGGCCAGCGTCGAGGCCCTCGAGGCCGCCCGCTTCCCGGGCGCCGAGACCACCGTGAAGGACAAGCTGCAGGAGCTGATCGCCACCATCGGCGAGAACATGACCCTGCGCCGCGTCGCCAAGCTCTCGGTCGAGAAGGGCGTCATCGCGACTTACGTCCACAGCCAGGTCTCCGAGGGTCTCGGCAAGATCGGCGTGCTCGTCGCCCTCGAATCGGCCGGCGACGTGACGGTCCTCAGCCAGCTCGGCCGCCAGATCGCCATGCACGTCGCGGCGACCAACCCGGTGGCGCTCGACGCCTCGGGCGTCGACGCGGCCACGGTCGAGCGCGAGAGCAACATCCTGCGCGAGAAGAACGCCGGCAAGCCCGACCACGTGTTGGCCAAGATCGTCGAGAGCGGCCTGAAGAGCTACTACAAGGAGGTCACCCTCCTCGATCAGCCCTTCGTGCACGATTCGTCGAAGACCGTTGCCCAGGTGCTCAAGGAGTCCGAGGGCAAGGCCGGCGCTCCCATCAAGCTCACCGGCTTCGTCCGCTACGCGCTGGGCGAAGGCATCGAGAAGGAAGAGGCTCCGGACTTCGCCGCCGAGGTCGCGGCCGCGGCCAAGGGCTGATCAAGTCAAGGGTCGATCAAGAGTTGATCGCGCGCTGGGCGGCCTCGCTGCTCAGCACCCAGGGTTTGAGGAGGGGGTCCGCCCGGCGGGCCCCCTTTTTCGTGCCATGGTTCCGGCGCGTGACCATGCCGATTCAGGCCAGGGGCCGCCTCGACGGGCCGGAAACGACAGGCTAGAACCCGGCCGACTCGACACGACACCCGACGCCGACAGCCGTCGCCCCGCGGGCGGCCAGAGGAGCGCCCATGCCCGAACATCCGTTGTCGGAAAAGCCTCTGCCGGAGCAAGGCCCGTCCCCGTTCCGCCGCGTGCTGGTGAAGCTCTCCGGCGAGGCGCTGGCTGCACCCGACGGCTACTGGCTGCACCCGCCGACCCTGGCATCCCTGGCCGACGACATCGCCCGGGCGGTGGGCGAGGGCTTCCAGATCGCCCTCGTGGTCGGGGGCGGCAACGTGATCCGGGGCGCGCGGGTCTCGGCGGCGGGCTGGATCGACCGCGCCACCGGCGACTCCCTCGGCATGATGGCGACGGTGATGAACTCGCTGGCGCTGGAGACGGCGCTGAACGCCGCGGGTGTCACGGCCCGCACCATGTCGGCGGTGTCGATGCCGACGATCTGTGAGACCTATGCCCGCCAGCCGGCCCTGCACCATCTCGACAAGGGCCAGGTCGTGGTGCTCGCCGGCGGCACCGGCAACCCGTACTTCACCACCGATACCGCCGCGGTCCTGCGCGCCGCCGAGCTGAAATGCGACGCGGTGCTGAAGGCCACGCAGGTCGACGGCGTCTATTCCGCCGATCCGAAGACCAATCCCGGCGCCGTGCGCTACGACCGCCTGAGCCACGACGAGGCGATCGCCCGCGACCTCAAGGTGATGGACACCGCCGCCTTCGCGCTCGCCCGCGACGGCGGGCTGCCGCTGATCGTCGGCTCGGTCCACGCGCCGAGTTCGGTGACGGCGATCCTCACAGGAAGCGCGCCCTCGACCCTGGTGGCGCCGTAAACGGCGTCACGCTCGGGCAACTCCCGTGCCGGACGATTTGCGGCAGGTCGGGTTTTGGTTCATTGAAGCCGGATCAGGGCGGACCCGGCACGGGCGCGCCCTAATTCCCATTCTCCTCCAGACGCCTCGGGACGCGCAGGAATGGCCACCCCCTCCTTCGACCTCAACGACATCAAGCGGCGCATGCAGGGCGCTTTGAACTCACTGAAGCACGATCTCGGCTCGCTGCGCACCGGCCGGGCCACCCCCTCGCTCCTCGACCCGATCCAGGTCGACGCCTACGGCGCCGCGATGTCGATGGCGCAGGTCGCCACCATCAGCGTGCCGGAGCCGCGCCTGCTCAGCGTCTCGGTCTGGGACCGCGGCATGGTGGCGGCGGTCGAGAAGGCGATCCGCGAGTCCGATCTCGGCCTCAACCCGATGACCGAGGGCCAGACCATCCGCCTGCGCATCCCCGAGATGAACGAGCAGCGCCGCAAGGAGATGGTCAAGGTCGCGCACAAATACGCCGAGGAGGCCCGCGTCGCGGTCCGCCACGTCCGCCGCGACGGCCTCGACCTCCTGAAGAAGCTCGAGAAGGAAGGCGCCATCAGCCAGGACGACGAGAAGCGCCAGGCCGACCAGGTGCAGAAGGCGACCGACCAGCACATCGCCGAGGTCGACCAGACCCTGGCGGCGAAGGAGAAGGAGATCATGCAGGTCTGACGTGACGGCCGGCATGACGGGAGCGAGCGCGTGGGAAGCGCGGAGCCGGGCAACGGCTCCGCCGGGGTCGGGGCCAGCATGGCAGGCGACAGCGAGACGGTGACCCTGCTGGCGGCAGGCCGGGAGCAGAGCCACTTGGACCAGAACCATATGGACCAGAACCATATGGATCAGGGCCCCATGGCGGCCTGCCCCGCCCCGACGAGCGGGTCCACCCCCGGTGGGACGATGCCGAGCCACGTCGCCATCATCATGGACGGCAACGGCCGCTGGGCCGCCCGTCGCGGTCTGCCGCGCGTCGAGGGCCATCGCCGCGGGGTCGAGGCGGTGCGCCGCGCCGTGCGCTCGGCGATCGACCTGCGGATCCCCTACCTCACCATCTACAGCTTCTCCTCCGAGAACTGGCGCCGGCCCGCCGCGGAGGTGGCGGACCTGATGGGCCTGCTCAAGCTGTTCGTGCGTCGCGACCTCGCCGACCTGCACGCCAACGGCGTCCGGGTGCGGATCATCGGCGAGCGCGACGGCCTGCCGGGCGACATCGCCGGCCTCCTGCGCGAGGCCGAGGAGCGCACCGCCCGCAACACCAAGCTGACGCTCGTGGTGGCGTTCAACTATGGTGGACGCCAGGAGATCCTGCGCGCGGTGCGGAAGCTCGCCGGGTCTGTGGCCGAGGGCCGCCTGGCGCCCGAGGCGATCGACGCCGCGGCGCTCACGGCCGCGCTCGACACCGACGGCATTCCCGATCCCGACCTCGTCATCCGCACCTCCGGCGAGCAGCGGGTCTCGAACTTCCTGACCTGGCAGACGGCTTATTCCGAATTCGTGTTCGTGCCGGATTTCTGGCCGGATTTCGACCACGCCACCTTCCTCGCCGCGATCGGCGAGTTCCAGAGCCGCGACCGCCGCTTCGGCGGCCTCAGCGCCCGGGCGGGGTGATGGCGGGCAACGGGACGAAGGCGCGGGGCAAAGGAGCACCCGGCACCGGAGCACCGGGAACCGGTGTCCCCGGAACGGGCCGCCCGGCCTGGCCGGCGACGGAGCTCGGCGCCCGCACGGTCTCCGGGATCGTGCTCGGCCTCCTGGTGCTCGGCGCGACGCTGAACGGCGGCTGGATCTTCGCGGTCGTCTGGTTCCTCGCCGGTCTCGCGGTGGTCGGGGAGTGGCTCGCCATGACTCGCACGAGCCCGCACCGGCCGCTCCTCGCCGTCGCGGGCCTCGTCCTCCTCGGTGCCGTGGCCGGCGCGCGGCTCGCCGCTCCCCTCCCCTGGCTCGTCGGGGCAGTGCTCGTCGGCCTCGCCCTTCTGGCGCTGATGGCCCGGCCGGCTTCGGGACGGATCTGGGCGCCGGCAAGCCTCGCCGCCGCCCTCGTCGTGACCCTGGTGCCGGTGCTGCTGCGCGACGATCCCCGCATCGGGATCGCCGGCCCGCTCTGGCTGTTCGGCGTGGTCTGGACCACCGACATCGCCGCCTACTTCACCGGCCGCTCCCTCGGCGGGCCGAAGCTGTGGCCGGCGGTGAGCCCGAAGAAGACCTGGTCGGGCTTCTGCGGCGGGTTGATCGGCGCGACGATCGTCGGCGGCGCGGTGGCCGCCGGCGCGCGCCATCTCGGCGCCACCGAGGCCCTGTCGCTGCCGCTGGCCTGCGCATTCTCGGCCCTCGGCTCGGTGATGAGCCAGGGCGGCGACCTCGCCGAATCGGCACTCAAGCGCGCCTACGGCGCCAAGGATTCCGGTCGCCTGATCCCGGGCCATGGCGGTGTGATGGACCGCCTCGACGGGTTCTTCGCCGCGGCCCTCCTCGCCGGCCTCCTGCTCGCCGGCCTCACTCTCGTGGCACAATCATGACCCTGACCGTCTCAGTCCTGGGCGCGACCGGCTCGATCGGACGCTCCACCGCCGACCTGCTCGAGCAGCACCGGGACCGCTTCCGGGTCGGCGCCGTCGCGGGGGGCCGCGACGCGGTGGCGCTGGCCCGCGTCGCCCGCGCGTTGAACGCCGAGTTCGCGGCGATCGCCGATCCCGATTCCGGTCCGGCCTTGCGCGACGCGCTGTCGGGATCCGGCATCGCCTGCGGCGCCGGCCCCTCCGCGGTGATCGAGGCCGCGACCCGGGAGGCGGACCTGGTGGTGGCGGCGGTGAGCGGGGCTGCGGGCTTGAGCCCCACCTGCGCGGCGATCCGCCAGGGCCGCACCGTGGCGCTCGCCAACAAGGAGAGCCTGGTTTGCGCCGGCGACGCCTTCATGCGCGACGCCAAGCGATACGGCGCCCGCATCCTGCCGATGGATTCCGAGCACAACGCGCTCGAGCAGTCGATCGGCACCGGCCGCATCGACGACATCACCCGGATGACCATCACCGCCTCCGGCGGGCCGTTCCGGACCGCGACCCGGGAGCGGATCGCCGCCGCGAGCGCCGCCGACGCGGCCGCCCACCCGACCTGGTCGATGGGCATGAAGATCAACATCGATTCGGCCACCCTGATGAACAAGGGGCTGGAGCTGATCGAGGCCCACCACCTGTTCGGCATCGAGGCCGAGCGCCTCGACGCCGTGGTGCACCCGCAATCGATCGTCCACGCCCTCGTCACCTGGCGCGACGGCGCCGTGACGGCCGGGCTCTACGTCCCCGACATGCGGGTGCCGATCGCCCATTGCCTCGGCCTCGGCGAGCGCCTGTCGATCGCCCGCGGCAAACCTCTCGATCTCGCGGCGACCGGGAGCCTGACCTTCGAGCACCCGGACGAGGAGCGCTTCCCCTGCCTGCGGATCGCCAAGGCCGCGCTCGCCGCCGGGGCTGCGCAACCCACGGTGATGAACGCGGCCAACGAGATCGCGGTCGCGGCCTTCATCGCCGGGCGGATCGGCTTCTACGACATCGCCGCTCTGGTCGAGCGGGGCTGCGAGCATTTCGCGGCGCGCTTCCCCACCGCTCCCGCCGATGTCGAGGAGGCGCTCGCCATCGACGCCGAGGTGCGGAGATGGAGCGAGCGGTCCCTCGCCGCCTGACCTGGTACTGACGTCCCGTCAAGTTAACCCTCGGTCGTTTCGCGCTCTGTTCGCCGCCCCCCCGACTCTGTATGGTGGGGAGATCGGCAAGGTGGCCGCGCCGGGCCAGGGAGGGCCTGCCGCGCCACATCGAGGTGACCATGGATCTGCTCAACGTCGTCGGCGGTGCGACGACGAACCTGCTCGGCTACATCGTGCCGTTCCTGTTCGTTCTCACCGTCGTGGTGTTCATCCACGAGCTCGGCCATTTCCTGGTCGGGCGCTGGTGCGGCGTCGGGGTGACCAGCTTCTCGATCGGCTTCGGGCCCGAGCTCGTCGGCTTCAACGATCGCCGCGGCACCCGCTGGAAGCTGTCGGCGATCCCGCTGGGCGGCTACGTCAAGTTCGTCGGCGACATGAACGGCGCCAGCGTGCCGGATCCGGACGCGCTGGCGCGCATGAACCCGGCCGACCACGCGATCAGCTTCCACGCCCAGACCGTCTGGAAGCGGGTCGCCATCGTGGCGGCGGGCCCGATCGCGAACTTCCTCCTCGCCATCGTGGTCTTCGCCGGCGCCGTCTACGCCACCGGCCGCTACGAGGTGGCGCCCCGGGTCTCGGCGGTGCAGCCGGGCAGCGCCGCCGAGCGCGCCGGCTTCCAGGCCGGCGACGTGGTGCTGACGATCAACGGCAGCCCCATCCACAACTTCGCCGACATGCAGCGCACCGTCTCGGGCGCCGCCGGCGACAGCCTCGACTTCACGGTGGAGCGCGGCGGGGTCACCACCCCTCTCACCGCGACGCCGGATGTCTACGAGGACAAGACCCCGTTCGGCACCCAGCGCATCGGGCGGCTGGGCATCCAGGGGCCGCGCGATGCCGCCGACGTCAAGCTGGTTCGTTACGGCGCGCTCGACTCGCTGAAGATCGGCGTCACCGAGACCTACTTCGTCGTCGATCGCACCTTCAACTACATCGGCAAGCTGATCACGGGCCGCGAATCCGCCGACCAGCTCTCGGGCCCGATGGGCATCGCCCGGGTCTCGGGGCAGGCCGCCAAGGTCGGCGGCATCGGCGCCCTGGTGGGGCTGATCGCGGTCCTGTCGGTCTCGATCGGGCTCATCAACCTGTTTCCGGTGCCGATGCTCGATGGCGGCCACCTGATGTTCTACGCCGTCGAGATCGTGCGCGGCCGCCCCTTGAGCGAGCGGGCGCAGGAGATCGGCTTCCGCATCGGCCTCGCCCTGGTGCTGATGCTGATGCTGTTCGCGACCTGGAACGACATCCTGCATATCGGCGCCGCCTTCAACCGCGGCACCTGACGCAAGGGAGTCCTTCCGGCTGCCGAGAGCCGCCCGCCCCGCGCGGGCGGCTGTTTTTTCGTGGATCCCTCAAGGGCCTCGAAACGCTCCAATTTTCGTAAAATGCGTGTCATTCCGGGGCGTTCGCGCCCGCGGGCCCTTCATCGCGCGCTGACTCTGGTTGGTGAAAAGCATGGCCGTGGCCCGTGACAGGAAGGCAACGTCTGGGCAAAATCCCTGTCGGCTGGGAGCGTGGCGTTTGCTTCGCCAGGGATTCCCGATAGAAGCGGGGCTAGGACCAGGGGCCTTCGCACTCGCGAGAGGGTGATCGTCTGCGGGTGTGAACCCGTGCCGACAAAAAATGAGACGGGCCATTTGATGATGTCGATGACGGGTAAGCGCCGGCGTGCGTCGGCGAAAGGCGCCATTGTCATGGCCGCCACCATCGCCGCCAGCGGCAGCGCCTTCGCGCAGCAGATTGTCGTTCAGGGCAACACCCGGATCGACGCGGAGACGGTCCGCTCCTACGTGGTCGGCGTGTCGCCCGAGGAGGGCCGCCGCAACCTGATCGCCAGCGGGATGTTTTCCGACGTGCGCGTGGCGCACAATGGCGGGCGCATCGTCGTGTCGGTGCGTGAGAACAACACGATCAACCGCGTCTTCTTCGAAGGCAACAAGAAGGTCGAGAAGGCGACGCTCGAGGGCATTGTCGAGTCGAAGGCACGCGGGCCCTACAGCCAGGCGACCGTCAACTCCGATCTCGAGCGCATCCGAGAGGTCTACCGCCGGGCCGGCCGCGGCCTCGCCAAGGTCTCGGTCCGCACCGTCGACCTGCCGAACGGCCGCGTCGACGTCGTCTACGCGATCGACGAGGGCGACAAGACCGGTGTCAAGGAGATCCGCTTCGTCGGCAACCAGGTCTACTCGGACAGCCGGCTCAAGGACCTGATGACGCTGTCGGAGATGAACCTCCTCAGCTTCGTCAAGACCTCCGACGTCTACGATCCCGACCGGCTCGCCAACGACCTCGACCTGATCCGGCGCTACTACCTGAAGAACGGCTATGCCGACTTCCGGGTCGCCTCGGCGGATTCGCGCTTCGACGACGCGGCCGGCGGCTGGATCATCACCATCACGGTCGAGGAAGGCCAGCAGTACCGCGTCGGCGCTGTCGCGGTCGATTCCCGCATCCCGGGCGTCGACGGCACGGTGCTGCGCGACGAGCTGCGCACCGGCGTCGGCGACGTCTACAACGCCGAGGACGTCGAGAAGACGCTGACCGGCGTCACCACCTCGGTGGCCCGCGCCGGCCATCCCTTCGCGCAGGTCCGCCCGACCGGCGAGCGCGACCGTGCCACCGGCACCGTCGCCCTCGGCTACATCGTCGAGGACGGCCCGAAGGTCTATATCGAGCGCATCAACGTGCGCGGCAACACCCGCACCCGCGACTACGTGGTGCGGCGCGAGCTCGACCTCACCGAGGGCGACGCCTATAACCGCGTCCTGGTCGACCGGGCCGAGCGGCGCCTGAACGGTCTCGGCTTCTTCAAGAAGGTGCGGTTCTCCAACGAGCCCGGCTCGGCTCCCGACCGCGTCGTCGTGAACATCGATGTCGAGGATCAACCGACCGGCTCGTTCTCGGTCGCCGGCGGCTACTCGACGGCGGACGGGATCATCGGCGAGGTCTCGGTCTCGGAGTCGAACTTCCTCGGCCGCGGCCAGTATGTCCGCCTCGCCGGCACCGCCGGACAATATACCCGCGGCATCGACTTCTCGTTCACCGAGCCGTACTTCCTCGGCTACCGCCTCGCGGCCGGGTTCGACGTCTTCAACAAGTACAGCGACCAGACCCGCTACTCGCGCTACGTGACCGACGTGGTCGGCGGCCAGCTCCGCCTCGGCCTGCCGATCACCGAGGAGTTCGGCATCACGCTGCGCTACTCGATCTATAACACCGACCTGAAGATCCCGAACACGCTCAAGCGGCCGTACAACGACTGCTCGTTCGGGATCCCGGGCTACACCAAGCTCAATCCGGCCGGAACATTCTACCAGGGCCGTGACGTGAGCGGCCTCCCGGCCTATCCGAACTGCGCCTATGACGGCGAGGCGTCGATCGCCCTGAAGGAGGCGGTCGGCTCGACGCTGACCTCGCTCGCCGGCGTCACCCTGGCCTACTCGACCCTCGACAACCTGCAGCTGCCGCGCAACGGCTTCTACGGCGAGATCAAGCCGGAATATGCGGGCCTGGGCGGCGACTCGAAGTTCTTCCGCGTCACCGGCGAGGCCCGGTACTACAAGGAGCTGTACGAGGACGTCGTCGGCTTCGTGAAGTTCCAGGGCGGCCACGTCGCGCCGACCGAGGGCAACGCGCTCCGCGTCACCGACCAGTTCTTCCTCGGCCCGTCGCTGGTGCGCGGCTTCGCACCGAACGGCATCGGCCCGCGCGACGTCGGCTCGGGCGACGCCCGCTCGAACGCGATCGGCGGCACGACCTATGTCGGCGCCTCGGTCGAGGTGCAGTTCCCGATCTGGGGCCTGCCTCGCGACCTCGGCCTGAAGGGCGCGGTCTTCGCCGATGCCGGTACGCTGTTCGGCTACAAGGGCCGCCGCGCCTTCGACGTCAACGGCGACGGCTTCATCAACGGCACCGCGCCGGGCGGCGGGTGCAATTTCAGCGCCACGGCCATCCCCGTCGAGCCGGAATGCGTGAACGTCCGCGACAAGGCGACGATCCGCTCGTCGGTCGGTGCGTCGATCCTGTGGAACTCGCCGCTCGGCCCGATCCGCTTCGACTACGCCTACGCCCTCACCAAGGACGAGGGCCAGAAGGTCTTCGGCGCCGACGGCACCTATTTCGGCAAGGTCGGCAAGGACCAGACGCAGGCCTTCCGCTTCTCGGGCGGCTCGCGCTTCTAACAGAACCGACCCGGGGGGGGGGGGCGCGGCCCCGCCCGCGG
>JAEWKL010000484.1 GCA_023386115.1 Pseudomonadota bacterium | reverse complement strand
GGCCGAGGCCGGTGAGCAGGCCGGCGCCGCCGCCGAGAATGGTGCCGAGCGAGGCGCCGGTCCCGGCGCCGCTCGAGGCGTCGTGCGCCGTCTCGCCGGTCGTCGTGCCGGCCGTCGGGGCGTCACGCTGGCCGATATGGCCGGAATAGCGGTCGCCCTGGTTGTTGGCCACGATGCTGATGTCGGAATGCGGCACGCCGGCCGCCTCCACCTTGCGCACCGCTGCGGAGGCGTCGTCGTAGCTGTCGAACAGAGCCGTGATGGTACGGGTCGCCATGGGCGTCGTCCTCATGTTGTCGAGAAGGAAATGCGGGTCTCAGGCGTGCTTACCGCGCCGTCGAGACGTTGCCCTTGAAATCGAGGCCGACCATCACGGTGTTGCCGGCCTGCATGGCCTGGCCGCGCCAGATGCCCTGGTCGTCCTTCTTGAGATCCTTCACGTCCTTGAAGCCGGCCTGCTCCATGCGGCTGCGGGCCTGGGCTTCGGTGAAGCTGTTGGCACCGGGCTCGAGCTTGGCGTTGGTCGACACCGTCCCGGTGGTGCCCGGGTTGCTCTTGTCCATCATGTCGGTGTTGGGCCGGGTCACCGCCTCCTGGCCCTGCGAGTGGGTGCTGGGCTTGGCGTCGCGAGCCGGGTCGCCCGTCACCGTGGTCTGGGCCTGCGCCATCCCGGTCCCGAGAGCGCCGAGGGCCGCGAGGGTGATGAGAGTCTTGCGCATGGTCTCCTCGAACCTTGTCTGACCGATCGATGCCATCTCAATCGTTGCAGGCCGGCTTGGTTCCGCAGGAGGAACGTTGAACCTCGGGTGTGTCCCCGATCTCAAAATATCTCGTATTTAGCTTGACCATTGGAACTGGGTTATTTGTTTTGCATTTTTATTGCAGTGCACAAAACAGGAACGCGAAGATTGTTCCCGTCAGACACTGAACAGTCCTTCACTGCGCGTCTCCGTCGGGCACCGGCGAGGCCCCAGCCCCTGGGGCAGCGTCGTTAACGGTTCCCTAACCATGGACCCGGCAGGAATTGCCGGGTCGGCGGGAAGGTGGAACTTCGATGAACGAGACCGGGGCACTCGGCGCGGGGCGCATCTTCGCCCTGCCGACGCGGGCGGACCTGATGGCGCTGACGCGGCGCAGCGACCTCGTGCTGGCCGTCTCGGTGCTCGCCATCCTGGTGGTGCTGATCTTCCCGCTTCCGGCCCTGCTGCTCGACCTGCTGCTCGCGGTCTCGATCATCCTGTCGGTCCTGATCCTGATGACCGGCCTGTTCATCGAGAACCCGCTCGAGTTCACGGTCTTCCCGACGGTGCTCCTCATCACCACGATGCTGCGGCTGGCGCTCAACCTCGCCTCGACGCGGCTGATCCTCGGCCACGGCCACGAGGGCACGGCGGCGGCCGGCCACGTCATCGAGGCCTTCGGGCAGTTCGTGATGGGCGGCAACTTCCTGATCGGAATCATCGTCTTCGCGATCCTGATCATCGTGAACTTCATCGTGATCACCAAGGGCTCGGGGCGCATCGCCGAAGTGGCGGCCCGCTTCTCCCTCGACGCGATGCCGGGCAAGCAGATGGCGATCGACGCCGACCTCTCGGCCGGCCTGATCGACGAGAAGACCGCCCGGACCCGCCGTCAGTCGCTCGAGGACGAGTCCTCGTTCTTCGGCGCCATGGACGGCGCCTCGAAATTCGTGCGCGGCGATGCGATCGCGGCGCTCCTCATCACCTTCATCAACGTGGTGGGGGGCATCATCATCGGCGTCGCCCAGCAGGGCATGAGCTTCTCGGAGGCGGGCAAGACCTACACCCTCCTCACCGTCGGCGACGGGCTCGTGAGCCAGGTCCCGGCCCTGATCGTCTCGACCGCGGCGGGCCTGCTCGTCTCCAAGGCCGGCGTGCGCGGCGCCGCGGGCCGGGCCCTCGGGCGCCAGATCGCCAACTACCCGAAGGCGCTCGGCATGTCGGCCGGCGTGATGATCCTGATCGGGCTCCTGCCGGGCATCCCGATGCTGCCGTTCCTGAGCCTCGGGCTCGGCGCCGCCTATCTGGCCCGCCGCATCGCCCTCCTGCCGAAGCCGGCGGAGGACGAGGCGTCCGGCGGCGCCCCGGCGGCCGACGGCGCCGTGACCGGGGCTGGGGCCGGCGGCGGCGCCAAGGAGGAGACCGCGGCCGACCTCCTCAAGCTCGACGACCTGAAGCTCGAGATGGGCTACGCGCTGCTCGCCCTCGTCAACGGCCCGGAGGGCCAGGACCGGCTCACCGCCCAGATCCGCGCCCTGCGCCGGCAGCTCGCCGCCGAGCTCGGCTTCGTGATGCCCTCGGTCCGCATCCTCGACAACGTCCAGCTCGACGCCAACACCTACGTGGTGCGGGTCAAGGAGATCGAGGCCGGGACGGGCCAGGTCTTCCCGGGCCAGTTCATGGCGATGGATCCGATGGGCGGCCAGGTCCAGCTGCCGGGCCAGCACCTGCTGGAGCCCACCTTCGGCCTGCCGGCGACCTGGATCGACGCGGCGTTGCGCGACGAGGCCCAGCTCAAGGGCTACACCGTGGTCGATGCCGCGACCGTCGTCTCGACCCACCTCACCGAGGTGATCAAGGCCCATGTCGCCGACCTCCTCAACCACGTCGAGGTGCACAAGCTCCTGAAGGAACTGCCGAAGGAGCACGGCGAACTCCTCAAGGAGGTGGTGCCGGGGCAGATCGCCACCACGGGCATCCAGCGGGTGCTGCAATACCTCCTGGCCGAGCGGGTCTCGATCCGCGACCTCGGTACCATCGTGGAGGGCATCGCGGAGGTGGCCGGCCACATCAAGAACCCGCGCGACATCGTCGAGCATGTCCGCGCCCGCCTCGGCCGCCAGATCTGCGCCCAGTACCAGGGTCCGGGGGGCGTCCTGCCGATCATCACCCTGTCGCCGGCCTGGGAGAGCGCCTTCATGGAGGCGATCGTCGGCCACGGCGACGAGCGCCACCTGGCGATGCAGCCCTCGAAGCTGTCCGACTTCGTCACCACGGTGCGCGACCGCTTCGAGGAGGCGGCGCGGCTCGGCGAGATGCCGGTTCTCGTCACCTCGGTCCAGGCCCGGCCCTTCGTGCGCTCGATCATCGAGCGCTTCCGCCGCGAGACCCCGGTGATGAGCCAGGCGGAGATCCATCCGCGGGTCCGGCTGAAGACCGTCGGCTCTGTCTAGGATACCGACCCGGGCCTGGAGGCCGGGGCCTCCACTTGACAGGCACGGCCGAAGCCGTGTCATTCAGCAGACTAGATACTCCCATGCTGTTCCCAACGTCCTGGCGGCCCCTCTTTTTGTCTCCGAAAGCGGTAAGGGACGATTTAATCCTCCCCTGAGTGCTGGCCGCTCCTCGGCCCTTTGCGCCCGTTCGATTTGCCGCACCCTGGTCTAGCCTTCGCGGCGCAACACGGAATCGGGGAGCAGGTCAGGTGGCGAGCATCGGCATCGTCGGCACGGGATTCGTGGCCGATTACTACATGCGCTCCCTGGCGGCCTCGCCGGAGGTGACGGTCGCCGGGGCGTGGGACATCGACCGCGACCGGCTGCACGCGTTCCGCAAGTATTGGCGCGTCCCGGTCGCCACGAGCCTCGACGACCTGATCGGCCGGCGGCCCGACCTGATCCTCAACCTGACCAATCCGGGCTCGCACTACGCCGTGAGCCTGGCCTGCCTGGAGGCCGGACTGCCGGTCTACTCGGAGAAGCCGCTCGCCACCCGGCTCGACGATGCCCGCCACCTGCACAAGATCGCGACCGAGCGCGGCGTGATGCTCGCCTCGGCGCCGTGCAGCGCCCTCGGCGAGAGCGCCCAGACCGTGTGGAAGGCCCTGCGCGAGCGCGTCATCGGCACGCCCCGGCTCGTCTACGCGGAGATCGACGACGGCTTCCTGATCCGCGCGCCGCACGCGACCTGGCGCAGCGAATCCGGCGCACCCTGGCCGGTGCAGGACGAGCTGGCGGTGGGTTGCGCCCTCCAGCATGCCGGCTACTACCTGACCTGGCTGATCGCGATGTTCGGCTCGGTGACCCGGGTCGCGTCGGCCTCGGCCGACGTGCTGGGCCTGACCCTCGCCGACGGGTCGGCGGCGGCGCCGACCTATGCCTGCGCCTCGCTGTTCTTCGAGAGCGGGGTGGTGGCCCGCCTCACCTGCTCGGTGGTGGCACCGCACGACCACTCTCTCCGCATCTTCGGCGACGAGGGCATCCTGGAGGTGGGCGAGTGCTGGTCGAACGATGCCGCCGTGCGGGTGCGCCGCCGCCACGTGGTGCGCCGCCGCCTGATCGATTCCCCCGTCACCCGCCGCCTGCGCATCAAGGCACCGACCCACGCCAAGGTCAGACGGAAGGGAGCGACGGCGATGAACTTCGCCCTCGGGCCGCAGGAGATGCTCGCGGCGCGGGCGGAAGGGCGGGCCAGCCGCCTCGACGCCGATCTCGCCCTGCACCTGACCGAGGTGGCCCTGGCGATCCAGAATGCCGGCGACGGAACCGGCCACCAGGTGATCGCCTCCCGGGCCCGTGCGGTGGCACCGATGCCCTGGGCCCTGGATTGACGGGTGCATGGATTGACGGGTGCATGGATTGACGGGTGCATGGGTCGACGGGTGCATGGGTCGACGGGTGCATGGGTCGACCGGGTCGTGGATGGATCGGGCTGACGGCGCCCGTCCGGCATGCGAAAGGAGGCCCAGCCACCGGAGGATCCTGCGATGCCGCTCTACGCCCTCGACACTGTCAGCCCGATCCTGCCGGAGGACGGCAGCGCCTGGATCGCGCCCGACGCCCACGTGATCGGTCGCGTGCGGCTCGGCCACGAGGTCGGGGTCTGGTTCGGCGCGGTCATCCGCGGCGACAACGAGCCGATCACGGTCGGCGATCGCACCAACATCCAGGAAGGCGCGGTGCTGCACACCGATGCGGGCTTCCCGCTCACCCTCGGCGCGGGCATCACGGTCGGGCACGGCGCCATCGTGCATGGCTGCACGATCGGCGACAATTCGCTGATCGGCATGGGCGCGACGATCCTCAACGGCGCCAGAATCGGTCGCAACTGCCTCGTCGGCGCCAACGCTCTCGTCACCGAGGGCAAGGAATTCCCCGACAACAGCCTGATCGTCGGCGCCCCTGCGAAAGCGGTCCGGGTGCTGGACGAGGCGGCGGTGGCGTCTTTGCGGGCCTCGGCCGACCGCTACGTCGCCAACGCGAAGCGTTTCGCGCAAGGGCTGCGGCGGGTGGACTGAGCGTCAGGACCGCGATCCTGCCTGCCCCCGCGGCTCACGCCGCCGCGGTCTCGCCGCCGAGTGCCTCACCGCCAAGTGCCTGGCCGCCAAGTGCCTGGCCGCCAAGTGCCTCACCCGTATGCTCGGCGAATTGCGCGATCGGGCCCGGGCGACCGAGCAGGTAGCCCTGCGCCTCCTGACACGCCTCGGCGCCGAGGAAGGCCAGCTCGGCCGAGGTCTCGACGCCCTCGGCCAGGACCGGCAGCCCGAGGCCGCGCCCGAGACCGAGCACCGCCCGCATGATCGCGGCGGTTTCCCGGTTGACGTCGACGGCGCGAATGAACGACCGGTCGATCTTGATCTTGTCGAACGGGAAGGCGCGCAGGTTCGACAGCGACGAGTAGCCGGTGCCGAAATCGTCCATCGCGATCCGCACTCCCATCGCCTTGACACGCCGCAGGGCGGTGAGCGCCCGGATCGGATCGCGCACCAGTGCCGTCTCGGTGATCTCGAGCTCGAGGCGGGCGGGCGAGAGGCCGGTGGTGAACAGCACCTCGTGCACCAGCTCCGAGAAGCCCGGGGCGTGGAGCTGGACCGCCGAGACGTTGACGGCGATGCGCA
>JAEWKL010000472.1 GCA_023386115.1 Pseudomonadota bacterium | reverse complement strand
TGCGCATCGCCGTCAACGTCTCGGCGGTCCAGCTCCACGCCCCGGGCTTCTCGGAGCTGGTGCACGAGGTGCTGTTCACCACCGGCCTCTCGCCCGCCCGCCTCGAGCTCGAGATCACCGAGACGGCGCTGATCCGCGACCTGCCGCGAGCGCTCGCCACGCTGCGCCGGATCAAGGCGCTCGGGGTGCGGATCGCGATGGACGATTTCGGCACCGGCTATTCGTCGCTGTCGAACCTGCGCGCCTTCCCGTTCGACAAGATCAAGATCGATTCCTCCTTCACCCGCGCGGTCGATACCAGCGAGCAGGCCGCCACGATCGTGCGCACCGTGCTCGGTCTCGGGCGCGGCCTCGGGCTGCCGGTCCTGGCCGAGGGCGTCGAGACCTCGGCCGAGCTGGCCTTCCTCGGCGCCGAGGCGTGTCAGGAGGCGCAGGGCTACCTGTTCGGCCGCCCGGCTCCGATCGCGACCTTCCGCCACCTGACCGACGGCCGGCCGCCGGCCGACGAGGACGCCGCGTGAGGGAGAGCGGGGTGAATCCACCCGCGCGGGCTGGCCGACGGCTTTGCGAGGCGGCATAAGCCGAGGTCAGGGGCCGGCCGGCAACGGGCCGGCCGACCGTGCGCCTCCACCGAGACGAGACCCCATGACCGTCAAGGCCGTCCCCACGCAGCCCTTTCCCGACCAGAAGCCCGGCACCTCGGGCCTGCGCAAGAAGGTGCCGGTCTTCCGCCAGCCTGCTTACGTGGAGAACTTCGTCCAGGCGATCTTCGACTGCCTGCCCGACCGGGCCGGCACGACCCTGGTGGTCGGCGGCGACGGGCGCTTCCTCAACCGCGAGGTGGTGCAGACGACCCTGAAGATCGCGGCGGCCAACGGCTTCTCGCGCATCCTGGTCGGCCGCGGCGGCCTGCTCTCCACCCCGGCCGCCTCCTGCGTGATCCGGAAATATGGCGCGATCGGCGGCGTGGTACTCTCGGCGAGCCACAACCCGGGCGGCCCCGAGGGCGATTTCGGCATCAAGTTCAATGCCCGCAACGGCGGACCCGCGCCCGAGCCGGTGACCGAGGCGATCTTCGCCCAAACCAAGGCGATCAGCGAGTACCGCATCGTCGAGGCTCCCGATCTCGACCTCGACACGCTCGGCGACGTGGCTCTCGGCGACGCCACCGTCACGGTGATCGATCCGGTGGCGGATTACGCGGCGCTGATGGAGACGCTGATCGATTTCCCCGCCATCGCGTCCCTGTTCCGCTCCGGCTTCCGGATGCGGTTCGACGCGATGAGCGCGGTGACGGGTCCCTACGCGACGGAAATCCTGGAGCGGCGCCTCGGCGCTCCGGCGGGCACGGTGGTCAATGCCGAGCCGCTGCCCGATTTCGGCGGCCACCACCCGGACCCGAACCCGGTCCACGCTCACGACCTGATGGCGCTGATGACCGGCCCGGACGCGCCGGATTTCGGCGCCGCCTCCGACGGCGACGGCGACCGCAACATGATCGTCGCCCCCGGCCTCTTCGTCACGCCGAGCGACAGCCTGGCGATCCTCGCCGCCCATGCCCACCTGGCGCCGGGCTATCGTGGCGGGCTGTCGGGCGTCGCCCGCTCGATGCCGACCAGCCGCGCCGCCGACCGGGTCGCGGCGCGCTTGGGCATCCCGGCCTTCGAGACCCCGACCGGCTGGAAGTTCTTCGGCAACCTGCTCGATGCCGGGCGGATCACCCTCTGCGGCGAGGAGAGCGCCGGCACCGGCTCGAACCACGTGCGCGAGAAGGACGGCCTGTGGGCGGTGCTGCTCTGGCTCAACCTGCTCGCCGCGACGGGGAAGCCCGCCGACCAGGTGGTGCGCGACCACTGGGCGACGTACGGTCGCGACTACTATGCCCGCCACGACTACGAGGAGGTGGAGAGCGCCGCCGCCGAAGGGCTGATGAGCGCGCTCCGTGACGCGCTCGCCGGGCTGCCGGGCCGGCGCATCGGTGCGCTGACCGTCGAGGCGGCGGACGACTTCGCCTATACCGACCCGGTCGACGGCTCGGTGACCGCGCGCCAGGGCGTGCGGATCCTGTTTCGCGAGGATGCCCGGGTGGTCTTCCGCCTGTCGGGCACCGGGACGGTCGGGGCGACCTTGCGGGTCTATCTCGAGCGCTTCTCGCAGGACCGGCTCGATGCGCCGACCACCGAGATGCTGGCCCCGGTCGTGGCCGCCGCCGAGGCGATCGCGGGAATCGCGCAGCATACCGGGCGGACGGAGCCGTCGGTCGTGACGTAAGCGGGCTTCAAGCCCCGCGGGTGTGATCCGCGGGGCGGCCAGCGTCACTCCGGCAGGCGCGGCAGCGTCGTGCCGTCCTTCGGCAGCGCGTAGCGCGCGACGTTCAGCTCCATCGCCAGGAAGGTGTAGTACCCGCTGATCGCCGTGAGATCGACGATTCCCGGCTTGCCGAACAGCTTTTCCGCCCGCGCGAAGGTCGTGTCCGAGACGCGCTTGTTCTGCAACAGCTCGCTGGTGAAGTCGTAGGCCGTCTCCTGGTCTTCGGCCAAGCCGGTCGGGCGGCGGCCGTCGCGGATCGCCGCGATGGTCTCTTGCGCGATACCGACCTTCTGGGCGATCGGCGCGTGGACGTACCACTCGTAATCCTGCGTCCAGTGGCGGGCATTGACCAGGATCACCAGCTCCGAGAGCGTGGTGCCGATCTTCGGCTTGTAGCGCAGGTAGTCGCCCATCGAGCGGGCCAGGGTCATCACCTCGGGCGAATGCATCAGCGGCTCGAACGGCCCGAAGACCGGCACCTTGCGGGCGGCTTCGAACGCCGCCGCGGCCTGCTTCTGCTCGAGGCTGTACTGGGCGGGCGGGATCGTCGGCAGGCGGTCCTCGGCCAGAGCGGCGCCCGGCAGAAGGGCGACGAGAAGGGCGGGCAGCAGGCGCGGCATGGGATGTCGGCGGGGCATGGGGGTTCCTCCGGGAGGGGCGAACGCTCGCCCGTCAGTCCTTACCCCAAAGGCGGTGCGCGTGACGGCCGCGCTCCCGCAATCCCGCCTCAATCCCACGGTTAACAGAAACTTGTCCGAGCACGAGGGGAATGCGGGGTGGCACACACCACCCGGCACGACCCCGGAAACAAGGGAATGCGGGACGATGACTGCACTGCCGTCGAAGACGGGTACGCGGTCCGTGACGGGCGCGGCACTCCTCGCCGCGCTCGCCGCCACATGGCTGACGGGCGCGGCGCTGACCGGCCCCGCGCAGGCGCAGGGCTACGGGGTCGTCATCGAGGACGACGTGATCCTGCCGCCGCGGGCGGTGATCGTCCGCCTCGGCCGGGCCGGCTTCACCGGCATGAGCCACCCGCGCTTCGACGGCGAGACCTACCAGGTCGAGGCCGACAGCCCGTGGGGCAACCGGGTGCAGCTCGTCGTCGATGCCCGCACCGGCCGCATCCTCGACCGCGAGCGCCTGGAGGCGCCGCTGATTCCCCCCGGCACGATCCCGGGCGGCCGCCGTCCCGGCTACGGCTGGACCGAGACCGAGGCGCGCCAGCCCTGGCCACGGGACTCCTGGCCGCGAGAATCCCGGCCGCGGGACGAGGCCTTTCGCGAGCGCGCGCCCCGCGACAATGGCTGGCGGGACAGCGTGGCCCGGGACGGCGGAACCTATGCCCCCGTGCCGCTCTCCCG
>JAEWKL010000413.1 GCA_023386115.1 Pseudomonadota bacterium | reverse complement strand
GGTCGGCCTCGCCAGCCCGCCGAACGGCCGCCACCGGGCCGAGATCACCAAGGTGCTGGTCCATCCGGCGGCGCGCCGCTGCGGCCTCGGCCGGGCCTTGATGCTGGAGGCCGAGGCCGTGGCCCGGGCCGAGGGGCGCTCGCTCCTGATCCTCGACACCCGGTCCGACGATGCCGGCGAGGCGCTCTACCGCGCGCTCGGCTACGCCGTCACCGGCGTCGTGCCGGACTACGCCTGCTCGCCGGAGGGCGTGCCGGAGCCCTGCACCTTCATGCACAAGCGGCTCACGGACGCGTCCCGCCAGACTGGAACCTGACGAATTTTTGAAGTGCCAATCGCTTGCGCGCAATCGAATCCTGGGGTCATGTCGCGCCGGGCTGCATCGGCCCTGTGAGGAGATGACCGACCATGACCCAAGTCCCGGTGACCCAAGTCACGATCCGGCGCGCGCTCCTCGGCGCCGCGCTGCTGCTCGCCGCCGCGCCCCAGGCCCGGGCGCAGGACACCGCCCAGACGGCCGAGCAGACCATCGCGGCGATGACCAAGATCTTCGGCGACCATCCGGGCAAGCGCGCGAACCACGCCAAAGGCGTGGTGGTCGAGGGCAGCTTCACCCCCTCGGCGGAGGCCAAGACCTTGAGCAAGGCGAGCGTGTTTTCCGGCGCGACCGTGCCGGTGACGGTGCGCTTCTCCGACGCGACCGGCCTGCCGCAGATCCCGGACGGCGCCCCGGACGCCAACCCGCACGGCCTGTCGATCAAGTTCAAGCCCGCCGACGGCGCCGAGATGGACGTCGTCACCAACTCGCTGAAGTTCTTCCCCGTGGCGACCGGCGAGGCGTTCCGGGATCTCCTGGTGGCGATCACCCAGAGCGGCCCCGACGCGCCAAAGCCCAGCCCGGTCGAGCGGTTCATGGCGGCGCACCCGGCCGCCCCCAAGGCGCTCGCCACCGCCCGGACCCCGTCGAGCTTCGCCCGCCAGACCTACAACGGCGTCAACGCCTTCGTGCTGGTCGATGCTGCCGGCAAGCGCACCCCCTTCCGCTACCGCTTCGTGCCGGTGGCCGGCGAGGAGATCCTGAGCGCCGACGACGCCAAGGCCAAGGGCCCGAACTACCTCGTCGAGGAGTTGCCGGCGCGGCTCGCCAAGGCGCCGGTGTCGTTCCGGGTGCTGGCCCAGATCGCTCAAGCAGGCGACGCGACCAAGGATTCGACGATTCCCTGGCCGGAAGACCGGCGGCTGGTCGATCTCGGCACCCTGACCGCGACCAAGGCGGTCCCCGACAGCGAGACCGCCGAGAAGGCGCTGCTGTTCATGCCCAACAACCTGCCGGACGGTGTCGAGGTCTCCGACGATCCCTTGATCGACGCCCGGGTCCAGGCCTACGCGATCTCGTTCGGCCGCCGCTCGCAGTGAGCGACGGGGCGCGGTCCGGGGGCCCCTCTGGACCGCGCGCCTCCCTCACGCCGCCTCTCGCGCCAGGTGGGAGAGGATGAGGCGCAGCGTCCTCCGCCCGATTCTGAAGCATCCGTGGTTCTGGGCGTGGCTTCGGCATTCCGGGCTCCGCTGCGCGGCCTCGGAATGACGTCGAGAAGCGGAAACGGGGGCGCCGATTCTGCATCGGCAACAGAAGTCGCGCCATCGGTCCCACTCGGGGAGATCATCGTTGCGGCCGTCACGCCGTGCCGCTACGCCCACCCCATGACCCCCTTCCTCAAGGCCAACCTCCGCTGGCTCGCGGCCGGGTTCCTGCTCCTGTTCTGCGGCTGCTTCGGCCAGACCTTCGTGGTCGCCCTGTCGGGTGGGGCGATCCGGCGGGACTTCGGGCTGTCGGACGGGGCGTTCGGGGCGCTCTATGCCGGCGTCACCCTGGCCTCGGCCGCGGCGCTGGCGGGGCTCGGCGGGCTGATCGACCGCTGGCCGGCGTCGCGGGTGGTGAGCCTCGCGGCCGGCCTGCTGGCGGCCGGCGCCGCCGGGCTCAGCGTGTCGCCGAACCTCCTCGCCCTCGCCCCGAGCCTCTTTCTGCTCCGCCTCGCCGGCCAGGGGCTGATGCTGCAGACCGCCTACACGCTGCTCGGGCGCTGGTTCTCGGCGGAGCGCGGCCGGGCGGTGTCGCTCGCCGCCCTCGGGCTCAATGCCGGCCAGGCCTGCCTGCCCCTCGGATTCGTCACCGCGACCGCCCTCCTCGGCTGGCGCGGCGCCTGGCTCGGCATCGCCCTGCTCCTGGTCCTCGTCGCCCTGCCCCTCGCCCGGACGCTCGTGCGGCGCGAGCGGGTGCCGGAGGCGACGACCCGCTCCGGCTCAGGCGACGGGGCGACGCGGGCGCAGGCCCTCGCCGACCCGTATCTCTACGGGCTGCTCGCCCTGATGCTGCCGCCCTCCTTCATCAGCAACACGATCTTCTTCCACCAGGTGCGTCTCGCCGAGAGCCGGGGCTGGTCGCCGGAGGTGCTGGCCGCCGCCTTCCCGCCCTACGCGGTGGCGGCCTTCCTCTGCCTGCTCCTCGCCGGCCGCCTCGTCGACCGGTTCTCGGCCCTGGCGCTGCTTCCCGTCTACCTGGTGCCGTTCGGCCTCGGCTGCCTGATCCTCGGCGGGGTCACGGCTTCGTCGGCCGCCTTCGCCTTCATGCTGCTCTACGGCGTCACCGACGGGATCTCGCTGACCCTGTTCGGCGCCCTCTGGCCGGAGGTCTACGGCACCCGCCATCTCGGGGCGATCCGCGGCGCCATCGTGGCGATCATGGTGCTGGGCACGGCGCTCGGCCCCGTCCTGTCGGGCCTGCTCATCAATGCCGGCATGCCCTTTGCCGGCATCGTCACCGGGATGGGGGTCTATTGCCTGGCTGTCTCGGCCATCGTCTGCCTGGTCCGGCGCCGGCTCGCCGCGCATCTGCGCGGACGCCGCTTCGCCGCCGCGTGATTCACGGTTCGGGCCGGATCTACCGCTTCGGCCAGCTCCAGGACGGCGGGTCGTGGTCCGGCGCCAGGGTCTCGCCGAGGCGCTTCTCCAGGGTGATGCGGGACGCACCCCGCCGCTCCAGGGCCGCCACCAGGGCGGCGGCGTGCGACACCACCAGAACTTGCGTGCGCCTCCGAGGCCCGGGCGATCAGCGAGGCCAGCGGCGCCAGCAGGTCGGCGTGCAGGCTGGTCTCGGGCTCGTTGAGCACCATCAGGTCGGGCGGGCGCGGCGACAGGAGCGCCGCCGCCAGCAGGATGTAGCGCAGGGTCCCGTCGGAGAGCTCAGACCCGCGCAGAGGGCGCAGCAGCCCGTTCTGGCTGAGTTCCAGCGAGAAATGGCCCTCGCTGCTCGCGACCCGGAGGGACGCCCCCGGGAAGGCCTCGGCGATGGTCGCGCCGAGGGCGTCCGGGTCGCCGATCTCCAGGATGGTCTGGATCGCCGCCGCCACGTCGGCACCGTCGCTGGCGAGCACCGGCGTGCGGGTGCCGATCTGCGGACGGCGGGCCGGCGCGTCCCGGTCGGTGCGGAAATGGTCGTAGAAGCGCCAGGCCCGCATCCGCTCGCGGAGCACCAGCACATCGAGGGCGTCGCGGGGATCGGCGCCGTGGGTCATCAGGCTGTCGAAGGCGGGCAGATCGCGAAGGGCTTCGGTCCAGGCGCCGGTGCCGTCGCGCAGGCGCACCAGCGGCCCGCGGCGCTCGGCGAAGATGTTGGCCCGCCCGATGATCGGCCCGGTCCAGACGCTCTCCGCCTTGATTTCCGGATCGTGGGCGAAGAACGTGCCCGCGTAGGACGGCGCCGGCAGGCCGAGCGCGATGGCGTAGCCGACATCGTCGTCCGAGAAGCCGAGCTTCACCTCGACCGGGCGGCGCCGTACCGTGCCCTCGACCCGGTGCGTGCCGTCGCGGACCCGGTGCCCGAACGCCTCCGGCCCCGCCCACAGGGCCGAGGCGAAGCCGCCTTCGTGCGCGAGCGACGGGATCGCCCGCCCTCGAGCGACCTCGGCGAGGAGCCGCAGGGCGCGGTAGAGGCTCGACTTGCCGCTGCCATTCGCCCCCGTCACCACGGTCAGCCGGTCGAGGCCCAGCACGATGTCGCGCAGCGAGCGGTAGCCGGAGATGGCGAGGCGGTGGATCGGCATAGACTCTCGCCTGTTCGCTGAAGGGAGCGACGCGCACGAGATCGTCCGCGGCCGGGTCTTTTCGATGGCGACGGCACCCCGTCTCGCCCGTCCCGGGATCGCGCGGAGCCTGGATTCGAATGAGCGCGACGCGCAATCCGTGACGGCTGACGCTGGCCGCGTCAGTATTTCAAGCCGGTGTCGCAGAGCACGGTCACGGCGGTCGCGTCGGCGGGGAGGCGCCCGGAGCGCAGCAGCGCGGCGGCCGCGGCGACGTTGGCGGCGGCCGAGTAGCCGACATGCAGGCCTTCCTGCGTCGCGAGCGCCCGGCGCCAGCGTTCGACCTCCGGATCGGTCACGGCGAGGGCCAGGTCCATCAGGCCGTCGGACCAGTGCGGGGGGACGCTCCCGTAGCCCGTGCCCTGGATGAGGTGGCGGGGCTTCGTCACCGTCAGCCCCGCCAGGGGCCGGCACCCGTCGGGCTCCACGGCGGCGCAGAGTACGCGAGGGTTGCGGGCGCGCAAGGCGGCGGCCACCCCGAGGAAGGTCGCCCCCGTCCCCACGGCGGCCAGCCAGGCATCGACCCGGCCGGAGGATTGCGCCCAGATTTCCGGCCCGGTCGTCTCCGCGTGGGCGCGCACGCCGTCCGGGGCGTGGAACTGGTCGACGTAGAAGCCGCCCCGCTCCGCCGCGAGGCGGCGCGCGGCGTCGGCCGCCGCGCTCACGTCGGCTCCGGTGACCTGCCCCGGGGCCCCGTCCCGCTGGGGCACCAGCACGACCTCGGCCCCCAGCGCTTCCAGCATCCGCGCCCGCTGGGGACTGTTCCCGGACGACATCGTGACCACGAGCGGATGGCCCAACGCCGCGCAGGCCACGGCGAGGCCGGCGCCCATGTTGCCGCTGGCCATCTCCACGACGGGCGCACCCGGAGCCAGCCGTCCGTCCGCGCGCGCGGCGAGGAGGATGGCGCGGGCCGCCCGATCCTTGACGCTGCCGCCGGGCTGCATGAACTCGGCCTTCGCCAGGATGCGGCCGGGTCCCGGGTGGAGGCGGTCGAGGGCGAGCAGCGGCGTGTTGCCGATCAGGCCGAGGGCGGACGGCGTGACCGCCGCGGCCGGGGACGCAGCCGAAGGCGCTGCTGAGGAGGCTTGGCGTGGCGACGATGAGGGCATCGCGCGACTCTAGCAGGCCCATCGACCCATCGGGAGAGGCGTGGTTCCGCCGAGAGAGGGGAGCCGACCAGGTCCCGACCTGATCGGTTCGTCCTCCGGCGTCGCCGGTTCCGGCCCTTCGGCGCCCCCGGGAGGGGGAGCGCCTCCGTCACGAGTTCCCGCACGAGTTCCCGCGCGGGAGCTCTACGCAACCCCCTTCAGCCGCCGCGCCGCACCGAACCGGTTGAGGAAGCGGGGCTCCTTCTCCGGCGCGACCCGGACCACGAGGTGCAGCGCGCCCGACGCGTCCTCGCGCCGGTCGAGCACCTCGGCATTCTCGTAGAGCCAGTGCAGCTCCGCGCCTTGCGCCGGCTCCAGGATCACCGCGAAGCTCGTGCGGGCGGCGGCGATCCGGGCCTCGATCCGGCTCAGCAGGCGGTCGATGCCCTCGCCGGTCAGCGCCGAGAGCAGCACGGGCTTGGGCCCGTCCTTGCCCCCGTCCTTGCCCCCGTTCGGCCGGCTCAGGTTGAGCAGGCGCTCGCGCTCCGCCTCGTCGAGGAGGTCGGCCTTGTTCCACACTTCGATGATGCGGTCGGCATCGGGCTCGATGCCGAGCTCGGCGAGCACCTGCGCCACATCCGCTCCTTGAGCTTCGGCGTCCTCGTGGGCGATGTCGCGGACATGGAGCAGGATGTCGGCCTCGATCACGTCCTCTAGCGTCGCCCGGAACGCGGCGATCAGCATGGTCGGCAGGTCGGAGATGAAGCCGACGGTGTCGGACAGGATCGCGGTCTCGCCATGCGGCAGCTTGATCGCCCGGGCGGTCGGGTCGAGGGTCGCGAACAGCATGTTCTCCGCCAGGACCTCGGCCCGGGTCAGGCGGTTGAACAGGGTCGACTTGCCCGCATTGGTGTAGCCGACGAGCGCCACGATCGGGTACGGCACCCGGCGCCGCGAGCGGCGGTGCAGGCCGCGGGTGCGGGTGACGGTCTCGAGTTCGCGCTCGATCCGGGTCATCCGCTCCTGGATCATCCGCCGGTCGGCCTCGATCTGGGTCTCGCCCGGGCCGCCGAGGAAGCCGAAGCCGCCGCGCTGGCGCTCGAGGTGGGTCCAGGACCGCACCAGGCGGCTGCGCTGGTAGGCGAGATGCGCGTGCTCAACCTGGAGAGTGCCCTCCCGGGTCGAGGCGCGCCGGCCGAAGATCTCCAGGATCAGGCCGGTGCGGTCGATGACCTTGACGCCCCAGGCCTTCTCCAGGTTGCGCTGCTGCACCGGCGAGAGCGCGCAATCCATCACCACGAGGCGGATCCCGTCGGCTTCGATCCGCCCGGCGATCTCCTCCACCCGGCCCTTGCCGAGGAAGGTCGAGGGCCGGATCTGCTGGACGGTGACGAGGAGCTTGTCGGCCACGTCGAGCTCGATCGCGGCGGCGAGGCCCACCGCCTCGTCGAGGCGGGCGAGGGCTGGGCGGGCTTCGCCGCCGGCCTCGCGCCGGGTCTGGTAGGGGCCGATCACTAGCGTGCGGGTCTCGGCCGCGATCGCGGCCTCCGGCTCGGCCTGGCGTTGCAGGCGGATCTCGCCCGGTGTCCGCGGTTCCATCGTGTCTCCGGTCGCTCCCGTATGGTCGGGAGTCCATCGGACAGAGGTTGGATGGGGCTTCGCGAGAATCAAGCGGCCGGGCGCATTCGTGGCCGGGATTCTGGCCGGGATTTGATGGCGTCGGCGATGGACAAGCGAATCGGCAAAAAACAGGCCGCATGATGCGGCCTGGACACTGGCATGGAGGCTCACGGCACGGGCGCGCCTGCGGGGCCCGATCGGCCCGCGGCGCATGCGCGCAGGCCGGTTCCTCGAGACGGGATCAGGGCTTCTCGGCCCCCTCCTCGCCCTGCTCGAACAGCTGCACGGGATGGCCCGGCATGATCGTCGAGATCGCGTGCTTGTAGACGAGCTGCGAGTGGCCGTCGCGCCGCAGCAGCACGCAGAAGTTGTCGAACCAGGTCACGACACCCTGCAACTTCACGCCGTTGACCAGGAAGATCGTCAGCGGGATCTTGTTCTTGCGAACGTGGTTGAGGAAGGTGTCCTGCAGATTCTGAGCGCGTTCGCCCGCCATTCTTCTTGTCCTTTGAGCCCGCTGCCAGTCCCGGTTGACGGGTCGGTCCGTGTTGTTGTGCTGCGGGAGGCGCGGCGCGCCGCCCGGGGAACCGGCCGCCCCATTACACGGTGAAGCTCGTCCGGGCGCAAGTGCAGACTGGCCGCAGGGGAAATCCCCGTGCCGCCGAACCTGCCGCATCCGGCCGTGCCCGCGATCCTGTCGCGCTCCGGCCACAGGCCGCCCTCGCAGACCGGCCCGCGCGTGGCGCTCACGAAATGGGCGCCGGGCCGGCCCCGATCGCGGGTCTGCGTCTGTCGGGCGGTTGTCAGGCGCCGATGCCGAGGGACTTGAGCTTCCGGTGCAGCGCCGAGCGCTCCATGCCGATGAACTCGGCGGTGCGGGAGATGTTGCCGGAGAAGCGGGCGATCTGCGCCACCAGGTATTCGCGCTCGAAGATCTCGCGCGCCTCGCGGAGCGCCAGGCTCATCAGCTTCTCGCCGCCCGCCCCGCTCGGGGTGGTGGGGACGAGGGCGCCGACCTCGCTCGGCAGCATCTCGGTCGTCACCTCGGTCTCGGGATCTCCTTGAGTCAGGATCATCAGCCGCTCGACGTTGTTGCGCAGCTGGCGGACGTTGCCGGGCCAGTCGTGCGACTGCAGCACCGCCATCGCGTCGGCGGCGATGCGCCGCTGCGGCAGGCCGGTGGCGGCCGAGATCTGCTCCATGAAGAACGCGATCAGCTCCGGCACGTCCTCGCGCCGCTCGGCGAGCGAGGGCACCCGGATCGGCACCACGCTCAGGCGGTGGAACAGGTCCTCGCGGAAGCGCCCGCCGGCGATCTCCTCGGCGAGGTCGCGCGACGAGGACGAGATGATCCGCACGTCGACATGGACCCGGGTGGTGCCGCCGACGCGCTGGAAGTTCTGGTCGACGAGGACCCGCAGGATGCGGTTCTGGGTCTCGCGCGGCATGTCCGCGACCTCGTCGATGTAGAGGCTGCCGCCATGCGCCTCCTCGAGGGCCCCGACCCGCCGCGGCTTGCCGTCCTGGGCCTCGACCCCGAACAGCTCGGCCTCCATCGTCTCCGGGGTGATCGTGGCGGCGTTGATCACCACGAAGGGCCCGTTGGCCCGCGACGACGCGGCGTGGATGGTGCGGGCCGAGAGCTCCTTGCCGGAGCCCGGCGCCCCCGAGATCATCACCCGGGCATTGGTCGGGGCGACGCGCTCGACGGTCTGGCGCAGCTGGTTGGCCGCCACCGAGGCGCCGACGATGCGGCTCGCCTGGCCGGAGCGGGCCTTGAGGTCGCGCACCTCGCGCTTGAGGCGCGAGGCCTCCAGGGCCCGCTCGGCCACCAGGATCAGCCGGTCGGCCTTGAACGGCTTCTCGATGAAGTCGTAGGCGCCCGCCTTGATCGCCGAGACCGCGGTCTCGATGTTGCCGTGGCCCGAGATCATCACCACCGGCAGGTCCGGGGCCTGGGCCTTGATCACGTCGAGCACCTGGAGCCCGTCGAGGCGCGAGCCCTGGAGCCAGATGTCGAGGAAGACGAGGTGCGGGCGGCGCGCCTCGATCGCCGCCAGCGCCTCGTCGGAGGAGCCGGCGGTGCGGGTGCGGTGGCCCTCGTCGTCGAGGATGCCGGCGACGAGCTCGCGGATGTCGGCCTCGTCATCGACGATCAGAATGTCGGCGCTCATGGCTTCAGGGCCTCCCCGCGATGCGGGTGGCAGGCCTGGCGGCTCCGCGGCACCCCGTGCTGTGGCGAATGTGATGGTGACGATGGCTGTCCCGGCGGCGCCGGGTCCGGCAAGGGGCGGGCCGCCTCACGCCGCGGGCTCCGGGGAGATCTCCGGAGAGGGGTTCGGGGCCGCGTTCGGGGAGGTTTTGGG
>JAEWKL010000392.1 GCA_023386115.1 Pseudomonadota bacterium | reverse complement strand
GCGCGGGCTCGAGCCCGCGCGGCGTTCCGCCCGGCGCTGGTACTTGCGCCGAGCCCGTCCACGACCTCGGGACGGGTCGCGGGTAGAGGTAACGCCCTACTTCGCCCCTGGCCCGTAAGGCGGCCGCGGGATCGCCCGGTGGGCCGCCCGGAGCGCCGCCGACCAGCGCTCGCGCAGGTCGTGGAAATACGGCTCGCCGGCCTCGATCCGGTGCAGCACCTCGGTGTCGCAGGTGTTGCGGCGGATCACCGTGAGGTCGATCGGCAGGCCGACGCCGAGATTCGACCGCATGGTCGAATCCATCGAGACCAGTCCGACCTTCAAGGCGTCGTAGATGTCGGTCCGGTAGGTCACCGCGCGGTCGAGGATCGGCTTGCCGTATTTGTGCTCGCCGATCTGCAGGAACGGCGCGTCCTGGCTGCAGGCGATGAAGTTGCCGGCGGAGTAGATCATGTAGAGCCGCATCGGCCCGTCGCCGATCTGGCCGCCGAACAGGAACGACACCTCGAAGCGCAGCTGCGCCGCCTCGAAGCCGGCGCGCTCGATCGCCCGCACCTTGCGGATCGCGCGGCCGATGAGCTGCGCGGCGCGGAACATCGTCGGCGCGTCGTAGATCGTCTCCGGCTTGCCGGTATCGGGATCCTCGACGCCCTCGGTCAGGAGCGAGAGCACCGACTGGGTCACCGAGAGGTTGCCGGCCGAGGCGAGCGCCAGCACCCGCTCGCCGGGCTTCGTGAACATGTGGAGCTTGCGGTAGGTCGAGATGTCGTCGAGGCCCGCATTCGTGCGGGTGTCGGCGATCATGACGAGACCCTCCTCCACCAGGATCCCGACGCAATAGGTCATCGCACACCGCCCCCCAGCGATCTCAGGCGTCGATCTCTGGCGCCGATCTCAGGCGCGAACGGTCCGGCACCGCGCGCGGCGCCACCCTGGCGCAGCCCGTTTCTCGAATCCAGCCGAATCCGCTGCCCCGAGGTGAGGTGGCCCGCGCCTGGCGCGGCGCGGCCACAGGGGGTGTCACCCGCGAGCCGGCTATCCTTGAGCCTGCACCTGGTCCCGGGTCGGCGAGAGCTGGGCTTGCTGGGCCTGCGTCTGTGCCTGTGCCTGCGCGCGGGCATCGTCGACCCGCACCCGCACAATCATGGTCTCGGTCCCGCCGCCGGTGCGGCTGCCGCGGACCGGGGCGGCGTCGAGGTAGTCGAGGCCGATCGCCACCCGCAGATGCGCCTCGGTCACGGCGATGCCGTGGGCGGGATCGAACCCGACCCAGCCGAGATCCGGTACCCTTGCCTCGACCCAGGCATGGCCGGCCTCCTGCACCGCCGTATCGGGCCGCCAGCAATAGCCCGAGACGTAGCGCACCGGGATCTCGAGGTGGCGCGCCGCCGCGATGAAGACGTGGGCGAGGTCCTGCCCCACCCCCTTGCGCAAGGCGAAGGCCTCGGCCGCGGTGGTGGCGGTGCCGGTCGGTCCGGGGGCGTAGTCGACCGCCTGATGGACGGCGGCGAGCAGGCGGTGCAGCTGGTCGAGCCGGTTGGTCGCACTGCCCACCGCCTCGTCGGCGAAGGTCCGGATCGCCTCATCGGCAACGGCGAAGCGCGATTCGCGCAGGTAGAACGGGTCCGGCAGCCACTCGGAGATGCCGCGCATCACCCCGTGGGTCTCGCTGGTCTCAATCTCGCCGGTGGCCCGGATGGTCAGCGCCTCTTCCGGCCCGTCGGCGCTGAAGACGTGGACGATGTTGCCGAAACCGTCCTCGCGCCGGCTCAGGCGGCCGTCCACCGTCGGCTCGATGCGCCAGGCGCGGACGTGCTGGCCGTCATGGTCCCGCGGCGTCAGCCGCAGCATCTGGATCAGGCCCCGGGCCGGGCTGTCGTACTGGTAAACCGTCTCGTGGACGACGCGGATGCGCATGGTGTCGCGATGCTCGCTGTCACGCTGAAAGCGGGGCGGTCGTACACCGTCCCGCGGATGGGCGAAACCTTGAGGGATCGTCCGACCCCCCCTCAGCCCAGATACTGCTCGACGACCGCCGCCCCGAGGCGGTTGTTCTCGGCGATGAAGGCCTGGATGAACTCGTGCAGGCCGGAGGCGAAGATCTCCTCCACCGTCACGTCGTCGAGCTTGGCCAGCATCCCGCGGGCGAGGCGCTGGCTGGGCCCTCGGCGGCCATAGGCGTCGGCGATGCGGTCGAGGTTGTTGACCAGCATCTCGTAGCAATTGGCCAGCGAGCGCGGCATCTCGCGGTTGAGGATCAGCAGGTCGGCCACCAGCCAGGGCTTGATGCTCTCGCGGTAGACCCAGTGATAGGCGGTGAGCGCCGAGACCTCGCGCAGGATCGTGGTCCACTGGAAGTAGTCGAGGCTGCCGCCGACCCGCTCGGTCTCGGGCAGCAGCACGTGGTACTTCACGTCGAGGATGCGGGCGGTGTTGTCGGCGCGCTCGATGGCGATGCCGAGCCGGGTGAACCAGTAGGCGTCGTTGCGCAGCATCGTGCGATAGGCCGAGCCGTCGAAGGCCAGCGACACGCCCTTCACCCAGTCGAGGAAGCGGGCGAATTCCTCCCGGGTCATGTCCCGGCCCTCGAAGCTGCGCAGGTGCAGGAAGGCCTCGTTGATCGCCTCCCACATCTCGCTCGTCAGCGCGGTGCGGACGCTGCGGGCGTTCTCCCGGGCGGTCTGCAGGCAGGAGCGGATCGAGGACGGGTTGTTGGGGCTGAAGGCCAGGAAGTCGCGGACGGTGTGCTCGTTGACACTGTCGTAGAGCGGGCGAAAGAGCTCGATGTTGCCGGCCGAGGCCAGCGCCGATTCCCACTCGTTGGTGTCGCTGCCGCCGTAATTGGCCGGCAGGGCGGAGAGGCGCAGGGCCGCGTCGAGGATGCGGGCGACGAAGTCGGCGCGCTCGGCGTAGCGCGAGAGCCAGTACAGGTTGTCGGCAGTGCGGGAGAGCATGGC
The DNA here is from genome assembly GCA_023386115.1 of Pseudomonadota bacterium. Classification (GTDB taxonomy): domain Bacteria; phylum Pseudomonadota; class Alphaproteobacteria; order Rhizobiales; family Beijerinckiaceae; genus Methylobacterium. The sequence continues at coordinate 5,135 of JAEWKL010000392.1, read as the reverse complement.
GGGGCTCGAGGCTCACGCTGTGGCGATGCGGGCGGACCGGGCCGGGAGGCCCGGCTGACTCTCGAAGAGGCGGATGTTCGGCGGCCGGCCTCAGCCGTCGAGCACCCAGGTGTCCTTGGTGCCGCCGCCCTGGCTCGAATTGACCACGAGCGAGCCCTCCTTCAGCGCCACCCGGGTGAGCCCGCCCGGGACGATCCGGATCTCGTCGGCGCCCGCGAGCACGAAGGGCCGCAGATCGACGTGGCGCGGCGCGACGCCGGAGGCGACGAAGGTCGGGCAGGTCGAGAGGGCGAGCGTCGGCTGGGCGATGAACCCGTCCGGCGCGTGGCGCAGCTTGCGGCCGAACTCCTCGATCTCGCGCTTCGTGGCGTGGGGGCCGACCAGCATGCCGTAGCCGCCCGAGCCGTTGACCTCCTTGACGACGAGGTCGCCGAGATTCGCCAGCACGTGGTTGAGCGCATCCTTCTCGCGGCAGCGCCAGGTCGGCACGTTGTGCAGGATCGGCTCCTCGCCGGTGAAGAAGCGCACGATCTCCGGCATGTAGCTGTAGACCGCCTTGTCGTCGGCGATGCCGGTGCCGACCGCGTTGGCGAGCGTCACGCTGCCGCTCTGGTAGGCGCTCATCAGCCCCGGCACGCCGAGCACCGAATCGGGCCGGAACACCAGGGGATCGAGGAAGTCGTCGTCGATGCGCCGGTAGATCACGTCGACGCGCCGCGGCCCCTCCGTGGTCCGCATGTAGACCACGTCGTCCTTGGTGAAGAGGTCGGAGGCCTCGACGAGGTCGACGCCGAGCTTGTCGGCCAGGAACGAGTGCTCGTAGAAGGCCGAGTTGAAGCGGCCGGGCGTCAGCAGCACCACGCTCGGGTCGCGGGCGGCGCTCATCGGCGCGAGGCTGCGCAGGGTCGCGAGCAGCGCGTCCGGATAGGCCTCGACCGGGGAGACCCGGTGCTTGGAAAAGAGTTCGGGGAAGAGCCGCAGCATCACCTCGCGGTTCTCCAGCATGTAGGAGACCCCGGACGGCGTGCGGGCATTGTCCTCCAGCACGAAGAACTGGTCCTCGCCGGTGCGCACGATGTCGATGCCGGCGATGTGGACGTACTTGCCGTGCGGCACCTCGAAATCCCGCATCTCGAGCCGGTAATGCGGGTTGCGGTAGACGAGGTCGCCCGGGATGATCCCGGCCTTGATGCAGTCCTGGGGGCCGTAGATATCGGCCAGGAACATGTTCAGGGCAGTGACGCGCTGCTTGAGGCCGCGCTCCAAGAAGCCCCATTCGGGCTTGGTCAGCACCCGGGGAATGATGTCGAACGGGATCAGCCGCTCGGTCGATTCGTTGTCGCCGTAGACCGCGAAGGTGATCCCGATCCGGCGGAAGAACAGCTCGGCCTGGCTGCGCCGCGTGTCGAAATGCTCGGGCGGCGTCGTGTCGAGCCAGGTCTTGAGCGCCGCGTACGCCTCGCGCACGTCGGCCGGGCTCAGTCCGCTCTCCTGAGTTCCCGTCATCTCATCGAACGCGCTGAGCGGCATGGGCGTCCCTCTGTTTGCCCCGAAGCTAGACGCAAGACGGGGGCCAAGGCAAAGGAAATGCGTCCTGAATGGGCTCTAACCCCCAAACCTCGCGCAGGGTCAGGCAAGCTGGTGCGGGACACGTCCTGCACGGCGCAAATTTGCTCAGTTTTTGGGCACAAGACTCGATGAGATGACGGGTCGGAGCGCCTTACACCTCTGCGACCTGCCGCTCGCCCGCCAGGTCGATGCGATCGCCGAACTGCAACGCCGCCAGCTGGGCGTAGAGGCCGTTCTGGGCCAGCAGCGCGTCGTGGCTGCCCTGCTCGGCGATGCGGCCATCCTCCAGCACCAGGATCCGGTCGGCGGCCCGGATGGTGGCGAGGCGGTGGGCGATGACGAGGGTGGTGCGGTCCTTCATCAGCACGTCGAGGGCCGCCTGCACCGCCCGCTCGCTCTCGGCGTCGAGGGCCGAGGTGGCCTCGTCGAGGAGCAGGATCGGGGCATCCTTGAGGATCGCCCGCGCGATGGCGATGCGCTGGCGCGGGCCGCCCGACAGGGGGACGCCGCGCTCGCCGACGAGGGTCGCGTAGCCCTGAGGCAGGGCGCGGATGAAGCCGTCGGCATGGGCCTGGGCCGCCGCGCGCTCCACCTCGGCCTCGCTGGCCTCCGGCCGGCCGTAGCGGATATTGTCGAGGATGCTGCCGCTGAACACGGTCGGGTCCTGCGGCACCAGGGCCATGCGGGCGCGTAAGGACTCGGGCTCGACCGCGTCGACCGGCACGCCGTCGATCCGGACCTCGCCGGATTCCGGGTCGTAGAAGCGCAGGAGCAATTGCAGCACCGTGCTCTTGCCGGCGCCGGAGGGCCCGACGAGGGCGACGCGCTCGCCCGGCGCCACCGTGAAGCTGAGATCGTGGAGGGCCGCGTGCTCGGGCCGCGTCGGGTAGTGGAAGCGCACCCGCTCGAAGGCGATCTCGCCCCGGGGCGGCACCGGCAGGGCGCGGGGCCGGTCCGGCGCGCCGATCGCCGGCACGGTGTCGAGGATCTCGCCCAGGCGCTCGGCGGCGCCGGCGGCCAGCGTCAGCTCGCCATAGACCTCCGAGAGCTGGCCGAGCGCGCTGGCGCCGAACACCGCGTAGAGCACGAATTGCGACAATTGCCCGGCCGAGATCGTGCCGGCCGCCACGCCCTGCGCCCCGTACCACAGCACGCCGACGACGCTGGCCGAGATCAGGAAGATGGCGACGCCCGTGAGCAGCGCCCGCGCCCGGGCCGAGCTGCGCGAGGCCAGGAACGCCTCCTCGGAGGCGGCCGCGAAGCGCGCGGCGGTGGCCGAGGCCATGCCGAAGGCCTGCATGGTGCGCACCGCCCCCACCGCCTCGGTGGCGAAGGCCGAGGCGTCGGCGAGCCGGTCCTGTGCCGTCCGGGAGCGCCGCCGCACCCCGCGGCCGGAGAGAATCAGCGGGAAGACGATGAGCGGGATCGCGGCGAGCACCAGCACCGAGAGCCAGGGGCTGGTCCAGACCATCATGCCGACCGCGCCGGCGAACAGGAACAGGTTGCGCAACAGGATCGAGAGCGAGACCCCGAAGACCGACTTCACCTGCGCGGCGTCGGCGGTCAGGCGCGAGACCAGCTCGCCGCTGCGCGCCCGGTCGAAGAAGGCGGGGTCGAGGGTCGTGAGGCGGGCGAAGACCGCGGCGCGCAGGTCCGCCACCACCCGCTCTCCGAGCGTCACGACGCAGTAGTAGCGGGCGGCGCTGGCGACAGCGAGCACCCCCACCACCCCGATCAGGGCGCCGAAATAGGCGTCGATCATCCCGACCTCGCCCATTCCGGTACCGGTATTATGCGCGAAGCCGAGATCGACCACCCGGCGCACCGCTACCGGCACCGTCAGGGTCGCGCCCGAGGCGGCGATCAGCGCCACGATCGCGGCGGCGATCCGCCCCTTGTAGCGCGCCGCGAACGGGAAGAGGGGCTTCAGCGACCCCAGGGAAGCGCGGGGACGGGCGGTGTCGGAACGTGCCATCTGAACTGTCGTGCTGTCCGGGGTGCGGCGCTTGTTTGGCGCACGGAGGTGAGGTATAGGCCGCCGCTCATCCGATTACGCGCGATCAATGGCCGCGGCCCGAGGCGGAGCGTTCGGCGCGGGTCGCACTCTTAGGAATTCGTCATGGCAAAGCAAGCAGCCCCCGCCGCCAAGCAGGCGATCCCCGCCGGCAAGTCGGTCGCGACCCCCAAGGTGGCCCGCACCGCGACCGAGCACCCGGACTACCACTTCATCAAGGTGGTGCTGACCGACGGCAGCTCGTTCACGACCCGGTCGACCTACGGCAAGGAGGGCGACACCCTCAACCTCGACATCGACCCGAACACGCACCCGGCCTGGACCGGCGGCGAGCAGAAGCTGATGGACCGCGGCGGCCGGCTGTCGCGCTTCAACTCACGCTTCGCCGGCATCTCGTTCGGCAAGAAGTAAGCGTCGCGGCCTTCACCGCGTCGCGCGAAAAAAGCCCCGGCCTCTCGGCCGGGGCTTTTTTCGTATCCGGAGCATCCGGGTGGGAGGGGCCGAGCCCTCCCCTCTCGTCCTCAGCCGAAGGCCACCCGCAGCATGTCGTGCTGGGCGAAGACCGGGCTCACCCGCGGCTCGGGGGTCGGGCGGTCGTCGGAGATCAGGCGGTCGAGATGGAGGATGCGGGCGTGCAGCCGCTTCGACTGGGCGATCAGGGCCTGGAGCGACAACGGCAGCTCGGCGATCAGGACCGGGGCGCTCTCGTTCGGCTCGGTGGTCGTGAGCCGCACGCGGGTCTTCTCCTCGGCGGCCTCGCTCAGGCTCAGCTCGCCTTCGGAGACGGCGCGCTGCACGAGGAGCCAGGAGGCGATCTGCATCAGCCGGGTGGTGAGCCGCATGCTCTCGCTGGCATAGGTCAGGGCGGCGTGGCGGGCGAGCAGGCGCGATTCGTCGCGGCCGGGACCGTCGAGATAGGCCGCGGTCTCCTCCACGAGGGTCATGCCCTCGCGGAACAGCATCTTGAAGCTCTCGGAAGCCACGAAGGTCTCGCCGAACCGCACGGTGGGCTGCTCGTCCCGAAACATCACGTCCATCACGCCCATGATCCCTCCTGTGCCACCGCGACGCCGGTCCCGCCTCGATACGGGACATTCACGGTGCGCTCGGGCTGCCTGGCGCAACGATAGCGCCACTGCGCGGGCCGCGCGCCGTCAACGAATGATTAACCTTAACGTCAACGCCGGCGGGGGACGGACGATCCCAGGGAAATCGGGAAAAACGCGGGCAGCGGCGGCGGGAGGGCGAAAAAAAGAAAGCCGCCCCACGGGGGCGGCTGAAAGAGTCGTACAGGGAGGCATCAAACAGAGTGGACAGAGACCACTCGACATCCAGAAAGCTGGACTGCGTTGGTTATCGGCCAGAAGGCTTAAAAAATGGTTAACACGAACGGAGGAGGGTGGTGAAAGCGGTGGGGGGGCAGGGGGGTGGGAATGGCGTGATCGGGCCGGGAGGGGGGGGGGGGGGGGGGGGGGGTGCGGCCGGGCCGGCGGGGGACGGACGATCCCAGGGAAATCGGGAAAAACGCGGGCAGCGGCGGCGGGAGGGCGAA
>JAEWKL010000384.1 GCA_023386115.1 Pseudomonadota bacterium | reverse complement strand
ATCGTCGTGCCCTTGCCAATGCGCGAGGGTATGAGAGGGCGCTAACCCGCTTACCCTGACGACGACGAATGCCCCGCGCCGGCTGAGACGCCCGCGGCGGAAAGGATGACGATGAAGAAACTCCTGTTCCAATTCGACACCGACCCGATGCCCAGCGTGTTCGACACGGTGGTGGGCTACGACGGCGGCGCCGACATCATCACCGGCTACGCCAACGTGACCCCTGACAATGTCGGGGCGCTCGTCGATGGCACGATCTACACCCGCGGCGGATCGGAGAAGAAATCGACCGCGATCTTCGTCGGCGGCGGCAGCATGGCGGCCGGCGAGGCGGTGTTCAAGGCTGTCCGCAAGCGCTTCTTCGGCCCGTTCCGGGTCTCGTGCATGCTCGATTCCAACGGCTCGAACACCACGGCGGCGGCGGGCGTCGCCCTCGTCGCCAAGGCGGCGGGCTCGCTCCAGGGCAAGCGCGCCGTGGTTCTGGCCGGCACCGGCCCGGTCGGCATGCGCTCGGCGGCGCTCCTCGCCCAGGAGGGCGCCACCGTGACCCTCGCCGGGCGCCAGCTCGCCAAGGCGCAAGAGGCCGCGAAGGCCATCGAGGCCCGCTTCAAGGTCGCGATCCGGGCGATCGAGACCCCGGATGCCGAGTCCCGCGGCGCGGCAGTGGCGGAAGCGGACGTGGCATTCTCGGCCGGCGCGATCGGGCTGGAGCTGGTCTCCGAGGCGCAATGGCAGGGCGCCCGGGACCTCGCCTTCCTGGCCGATTACAACGCCCAGCCGCCGCTCGGCTTCGGCGGGATCGAGGCGACCGACAAGGGCAAGGACCGCCACGGCAAGACCGTGTTCGGGGCGCTCGGCATCGGGGGCTTGAAGCTCAAGCTGCACCGCGCCTGCGTCGCCAAGCTGTTCGAGAGCACGGAACTGGTCCTCGACGCGGAAGAGATCTACGCGCTCGCGAAAGAGATGGCGTGATGGTGCAAGATCTGACTTCCGAGGACACCATCCCGGGCTTCCTCGACGCGCTGGCGAGCGAGCGGCCGACGCCCGGCGGCGGCGGCGCGGCGGCGATCTCCGGCGCCATGGGGGCCGCGCTGGTCTCGATGGTCTGCAACCTCACCGTCGGCAAGAAGAAGTATGCCGAGGTCGAGGCCGAGATGATCGCGATCCGCGACCGCGCCGAAGCCTTGCGGGCCGAGCTGACCGGTATGATCGCCGAGGACGTGAGCGCCTTCAACGCGGTGATGGGTGCCTACGGGTTGCCCAAGGCGACCGACGAGGAGAAGGCGGCCCGCGCCGCCGCGATCCAGGATTCCTTGAGGCTCGCCACCGACGTGCCGCTCGCCTGCGCGAAGTCCTGTCGGGCGGTGATCGACCTCTGCGAGGGGATCGCCGAGCGCGGCAACCTCAACGTCGTCAGCGATGCGGGCGTCGCGGTGCTGGCCGCCCAGGCCGGCCTGCGCAGCGCCGCCCTCAACGTCTACGTGAACGCCAAGGCCATCGAGGACCGGTCCTTCGCTGAGGGCCGCCTCGCCGACCTCGCCCGTGCCCTCGACGGGGCCGACGCCCTGACCGAGCGGGTCTACGGCCTGGTGAAGTCGAAGCTGACCTGACGGTCGGCGCGCCCGGCACAGTCACCGGGCGACAGACGCAAGCAACGCACCGAGCTTTCAGCCGGGCGCGGGGAACCCCCTCGCGCCCGGACCGGGAAGCCTTTGCCAACATCCAGGAGGACGCCATGGACGTGCATGAGTATCAGGCCAAGGAGCTGCTCGCGAGCTTCGGCGTGCCGATCCCGAAGGGCGCCGTCGCCTTCAGCCCGGACCAGGCCGTCTATGCCGCGACCGAGCTCGGCGGCGGGCACTGGGCGGTGAAGGCGCAGATCCATGCCGGCGCCCGCGGCAAGGCCGGGGGCATCCGGCTGTGCCGCACCACCCACGAGGTCCGCGACGCCGCGACCGACCTCCTCGGGCGGCGCCTCGTCACGCAGCAGACCGGCCCCGAGGGCAAGCCGGTGCAGCGGGTCTATATCGAGACCGCCGACCCGTTCGAGCGCGAACTCTATCTCGGCATCGTCCTCGACCGGAAGGTCGAGCGGGTGCGGGTCGTGGCCTCCAAGGCCGGCGGCATGGACATCGAGGAGATCGCCGCGACCGATCCGGAGGCGCTCTTGCAGGTGGTGGTGGAGCCGGCGGTCGGCCTCCAGCCCTTCGAGGCGCGGGAACTCGCCTTCCGCCTCGGCCTCAACATCAAGCAGGTCGGCGCCGCCGTGAAGACGATCATGAGCGCCTACCGCGCGTTCCGCGATTGCGACGCCGTGATGCTGGAGATCAACCCGCTGGTCGTGACCCGGGACGACCGGGTTCTGGCCCTCGACGCCAAGATGTCGTTCGACGACAACGCTTTGTTCCGGCGCCGCAACATCGCGGACATGCACGACCCGTCGCAGAGCGACCCGCGCGAGGCCCAGGCCGCCGAGCACAACCTGAACTACATTGGCCTCGACGGCGAGATCGGCTGCATCGTCAACGGCGCCGGCCTCGCCATGGCGACCATGGACATGATCAAGCACGCGGGCGGCGAGCCGGCGAACTTCCTCGATGTCGGCGGCGGCGCCTCGCCGCAACGGGTCGCGACGGCCTTCCGCCTCGTCCTCTCCGACCCGAACGTCCGGGCGATCCTGGTCAACATCTTTGCCGGCATCAACCGCTGCGACTGGATCGCCGAGGGCGTGGTCCAGGCCGCCCGCGAGGTGAAGATCGGCGTGCCGCTGGTGGTGCGGCTCGCCGGCACCAACGTCGAGGCCGGCAAGGCGATCCTGGAGAAGAGCGGCCTCGACCTCATCACCGCCGACACCCTGACGGAGGCCGCCGAGAAGGCGGTGGCCGCCATCCGCACCACGAATTGAGGACCCGTCCGATGAGCATCCTGATCGACGAGACGACCCGGATCCTGGTCCAGGGCATCACCGGGGACAAAGGCAGCTTCCACGCCCGCGAGATGGTCGAGTACGGCTCGCGGGTCGTCGCCGGCGTCACCCCGGGCAAGGGCGGCCGCACCGAGCACGGCGTGCCGGTCTTCGACACGGTGCGCCAGGCGGTGCAGGAGACGGGCGCCGAGGTCAGCATCACCTTCGTGGCCCCGCCCTTCGCCGCCGACGCCATCATGGAGGCGGCGGATGCCGGCATCCGGCTGATCTGCTCGATCACCGACGGGATTCCGGCCCAGGACATGATGCGGGTCAAGCGCTACCTGCGGCGCTACCCGAAGGAGCGCCGGCCGATGGTGGTGGGGCCGAACTGCGCCGGCATCATCTCGCCCGGCAAGGCGATGCTCGGCATCATGCCGGGCCACATCTACCTCAAGGGCAATATCGGGGTGATCTCCCGCTCCGGCACGCTCGGCTACGAGGCCGCGGCACAGATGAAGGCGGTGGGCCTCGGCATCTCGACCTCGGTCGGCATCGGCGGCGACCCGATCAACGGCTCGTCCTTCCTCGACCACCTCGCCCTGTTCGAGGAAGACCCTGAGACCGCGGCGGTGCTGATGATCGGCGAGATCGGCGGCCCGCAGGAGGCGGAAGCCGCGGCCTGGATCCAGCGGAACATGAGGAAGCCCGTGGTCGGCTTCGTCGCCGGGCTCACGGCGCCCAAGGGCCGCAAGATGGGCCATGCCGGCGCGATCATCTCGGCCGCCGGCGACAGCGCCGCCGAGAAGGCCGAGATCATGCGTTCCTTCGGCCTCACCGTGGCCCCGAGCCCTGGCGCCTTCGGCACCACCATGGCGCAGGTGATGGCGGAGCGCCGCAAGGCGGCGTGAGCGCGGCACCTCTCCTCTCCCCGCGGGCGGGGAGAGGGGAAGGCCCGCGCCTTCCCTCGACACCCCTCCCTCGATCCCCACGGGGAGCCCTTTGATGATCCACACTCCCGTTCCCGACCCCTCCTTCGTCCCGCCGCTCATCACCGGCACCGACGACCGGGTGGCCCTCGACGTGCTGTTCCGCTCGCTGGTGGATGTCTGCCGGCGCCATCAGCCGGAGCTGGAGGCGGTCCTGCGCGGGCAGGCGGACATTGCCGGGCTGTCGCCGGAGCTGACCGCCCGGGCCCTGCAGGTCCGGGGCATCTGGTTCCAGCTGATCGCGATCGCCGAGCAGAACACCGCCATGCGCCGGCGCCGCCACGTCGAGCGCAATGCCGGGCGCGACCGGCTGAAGAACTCGTTCAGCGCCGTCCTCGCCCGCGCCGCCGCCCAGGGCGTGCCGGCCGAGACCGTGCACGACCTCCTCACCACCCTGCGGGTGCGCCCGACCCTGACGGCGCACCCGACCGAGGCCAAGCGGGTCACCGTGCTGGAGAAGTTCCGGCGCATCTACCTGATCCTGAAGGAGCTGGAGATGCCGCGCTGGACCGAGCGCGAGCGTCACGCCCTGATGGACGACCTGCGCGACGAGATCGAGCTGGTCTGGATGACCGGCGAGCTGCATCTCGAGAAGCCGACCGTCGACCGTGAGGTGGCCTGGGGGCTGCACTTCTTCGACGAGACCTTGTTCGAGATGCTGCCCGAGACCCTGAACTCGCTGGAGGAGGCGCTGGCTGGCGCCTATCCGGGCGCCCGGTTCGAGGTGCCGGCCTTCTTCCAGTTCGGCTCCTGGATCGGCGGCGATCGGGACGGCAACCCCTTCGTCACCGCCGAGGTGACGCGGCGCACCCTGCGGGCCAATGCGCTGGCGAGCCTCCGGCGCTACCGCGACGGGATCGGCGGGCTTGCCCGGACCCTCTCGATCAGCGCCCGCGCCCTGCCGGTGGCGGAGGCCTTCGCGGCGGCGCTCGAGGAGCAGCTCGCGCTCCAGCCGGACGGGGACGAGATCGCGCGGCGCAACCCGGGCGAGCCCTACCGCCAGTTCCTGACCTGCCTGAGCCGGCGCCTCGACGCGACGGCCGCGGGCCTGGAGGGGGAGCCCGGGACCGAGACCGCGGGTCCCGGCTACGCCGATGCCGACGCGCTGATCGCCGACCTGCGCGCGCTGGAGGAAGGTCTCTCCGCCGCGGGCTGCCCCTCGCTCGCCGCCAACCGGGTGCGGCCGGTGCGCCGGATGGTCGAGATCTTCCGCTTCTCGACCGTGCGGCTCGACATCCGCGAGAACACCACCCGCACCACGCGGGCGCTCCAGGCGCTGTGGCGCCGCACGCATGAGGGCGAGCCGCCGGACGTCGATGCCCCGGCCTGGACCGCGTGGCTCGAGGCCGAGCTGGCCCGTCCCCTCGACGGCCCGCCCGATCTCTCCGGCCTGCCCGAGGAGGCGCTCGAGACTCTCGCCACCTTCCGGCTGGTGGCGGAGATGCGCGGCAACCTCGACCGCGAGGCCTTCGGCGCCTTCGTGCTGTCGATGACCCATTCGGTGCCCGACATCCTGGGCATCTACCTGCTGGCGAAGCAGGCCGGCGTGTTCCTCGACGCCGCGGGAATCGAGGTCTGCCCGTTGCCGATCGTGCCGCTGTTCGAGACGATCGACGACCTGCGCGCCGCGCCGGCGATCATGCGGGCGCTGCTCAAGGTGCCGGTGGTACGCCGCTCCGCCCGCCAGCAGGGCGGGGTGCAGGAGGTGATGATCGGCTACTCGGATTCGAACAAGGATGGCGGCTTCGTCGCCTCGAACTGGGAGCTGGCCAAGGCGCAACGGTTGCTGACCCAGGTCGGCGAGCAGGCCGGGATCGGCATCGCGTTCTTCCACGGCCGCGGCGGCTCGGTGAGCCGCGGCGGCGCGCCGACCGCCCGGGCCATCGCCGCCCAGCCGCCGGGCTCGATCCGCGGCCGGTTCCGCACCACCGAGCAGGGCGAGGTGGTGTCGTTCAAGTATGCCAACCGCGGCACCGCCGCCTACCAGATGGAGCTTCTGGCCTCCGCCGTGCTGGCCCACGCCCTCGACGGGGCAGCCCCCGGGACCTCGGCGGCGAACCCGGAATTCGACGATGCGATGGAGGCGCTGTCGGGCGCCTCGCGGGCCGCCTATGCGCGGCTGCTGACCCATCCCGATCTCGTGACGTATTTCGGCGCCGCGAGCCCCCTCGACGAGATCGCGCTCCTCAATATCGGCTCGCGCCCGGCGCGCCGCTTCGGCGCCCGCAGCCTCGCCGATCTGCGGGCGATCCCCTGGGTCTTCGCCTGGAGCCAGAACAGGCACGGCATCACCGGCTGGTACGGGGTCGGCAGCGGCTTGAAGAGCCTCCTCGACGTGCGGGGCGAGGCCGGCCGGGCGCTGCTGCGGCGGATGTTCGAGGACTCAGCCCTGTTCCGCTTGATCATGGACGAGGTGGAGAAAACCCTTCTCACCGTCGATCTCGCCATCGCCCGCGACTTCGCCGGTCTCTGCCCGGACGAGGGCGCCCGCGAGGCGGTCTTCGCGATGATCGAGGCCGAGTACCGGCTCACCTGCGCGATGGCCCTTGAGGTGAGCGGCGCACGCAGCCTCGCCGAGCGCTTCCCGCTCTATCGCGGCCGGCTCACCGAGCGGCTGCCGGTGCTCAACCAGGTCAGCCGCGAGCAGGTGAACCTCCTGCGCCGCTTCCGCGCCGAGACCGACGCGACGGTGCGCGAGGCGCTGAAATCCGCTCTCCTCCTGTCGATCAACTGCGTCGCCACCGGGTTCGGGGCGACGGGGTGAGCGGGCAGCGCGACGACCGGGAGAGGCAGGAGAGCAGCGGGCCGGGGCATCCCGCTCGCGCATGATGGTCCGGCCCGCCGGTGACACCGTCCGAGCGGGAGCGGCAGGAACGGCGTGACGGGCGCGACCCTGAACCGGCCTCGCCGGCCTGTCCTCGACCCAGGTTAACTCCCCGGCAGAGTTCCGGTCCGCAAGGAGTGTAACATTGTTGCATTCTCTCTCGCGTCGGCCTAGGTGAGGCCCATCGTCGAGCGAGGGATGGGGTGATGGGCAGGTTGAGGATCGGAACGCTGCTGCTGGCCTTGAGCCTGGCCGGCTTGGGGTTCGCCTGGATCGCCCCGGCGCGGGCGCAGGAGCCCGTCCGGCAGGAACCCATCCCGGTGGTGGCGACCTTCTCGATCCTCGGCGACCTCGTGCGGCAGGTCGGGGGATCGCGGGTCGCCGTCACCACCCTCGTCGGGCCGAACGGCGACGCGCACAGCTTCGTGCCCGCCCCGGCCGACGCGCAGGCGGTGGCCGTCGCCCGGCTCGTGGTGGTCAACGGCCTCGGCTTCGAGGGCTGGATCGACCGGCTGATCAAGGCCTCGGGCACCAAGGCCAAGGTCGTCGTCGCCGCGAAAGGCATCGTCCCGATCGAGGAGGAGCACGAGGGCGGCGATCACAGCCAAGATCGCGGGCATTCCCAAGATCGCGGGCATTCCCAAGACCATGGGCACTCCCATGCCGCCGATCCCCATGCCTGGCAGAACGTCGCCAACACCAGGAGCTACGTCGCGACCATCCGCGACGGCCTCCTGAGCGTCGATCCCGAGGGGGCGGGAACCTACCAGGCCAACGCGACGGCCTATCTGGCGCAGCTCGACGCCCTCGACGCGGAGGTGCGGGCGGCGATCGCCGGCATCCCGGAGGCGCGCCGGCGCATCGTCACCACGCACGACGCCTTCGGCTACTTCGCGAAGGCCTACGGCCTGCGCTTCCTCGCCCCCCAGGGCGTGTCGAGCCAGAGCGAGGCCACCGCCCGCGACGTCGCCGCCATCGTGCGGCAGGTCCGCCGCGACAAGATCCCGGCGGTGTTTCTCGAAAACATCTCCGACCCGCGGCTGATGCAGCAGGTCGCCCGCGAGAGCGGCGCCAAGGCGGGCGGCCGGGTCTTCTCCGACGCCCTGTCCGAGCCCGGCGGTCCGGCCCCGACCTATCTCGAGATGATCCGCCACAACGTGAAGGAGTTCGTGGCGGCGCTGAGCGGGTGAGGGATCCCCTCACCGCCCGATCGATCTTACCGCAAGGTCCCTATCGAACGACGAGCGTCAGGCTCCGGAACCGCTTGCCGTCCCGCGACTCCTCGCAGGGCTTTCCGTCGGAGCCGAGGGCCTCGCCGTCGTCGCTCAGCACCTGGACGCGGTCGCCGGCCGGGCTGACCAGCAGGGCCTCGGGCTGGAAATCCGGGATCCCCGCGAAGGCCGCGGCGGCGCCCTCGATCCGGACGGGCTTGTCCGCCGGGGCGCCCGACCAGCGATAGAGGTCGAACGGCTCGCCCCCGCCGCCGGCGCCGCCCGCCAGGATCAGGTAGGCCTTGGCCTCCGGGGCGTAGGCGATGTCGCGGATGCCGCGGCCCTTCAGGTCCAGGGCGACCGGGGTGCCGAGGCGCGGGGCGGCGCCGGCGACCGCCACGACCGGGTTCTCCAGCGGCACCAGCAGGGCGTTCGCGTCGGTGTCGAGGGGGTTGCGCAGGCCGAGCCAGAGCGACGTCCCGTCCGGGCGCGGCGCCATCCCCTCGATGTTGAAACCCTTGCGCTTGGGGTCGAGATCGTCCCGGGCCGGCACGTCGAGGCCGATCCGCGACGCGAACAGGGGCGACAGGGCCGCGAAGGCCTGGGGCAGGCCTCTGACCGCGCTGCCCTTGGGGGTCAGGCTGGGCACGCCGCCCGATTCCGACACCGTCAGGGCGGCGAGGCGGCCGCGGCCGGGGCTCTGCTTGCCGCCGTGCCGGCGACTGTGCGAGCCGAGCACGTAGAGGTCAGGCCCGAGCCAGGTCGCGGATTCGAGGTCGGCCTTGCGGTCCTCAGGCGTGAGACCGAGATGGGCTGCGAGATCGTCGCCGCTCAGCGGCAGCGCGTCACCGCTGGCGTCGGCCCGGTAGAGCCCCATCACGGTCGATTCGTCGTCGACCACCAGGAACCGGTCGCTGACGCTGCCGCGCGGATAGGGCACCGCTCCCGAGGCCTCGCACATCCCGCGATGCTCCATGAGCGGCCCGATCGTCACCGGCTCGGCCGAGGCGGCGGAGACCGCCAGCGACGAGGCCAGGAGCGCGAGGAGCGGCAGGGGGCGGGGCATCGGTGATCTCTCAAGGCCTGGTCGACGGATGACGCGTATTCGGACGTGGTTTCGATATCCCACCCACGCTCTCATCCGGAGAGCCTGTTCGAGTTGGCCATGAATCTCATGCCCTCGGCGTCATCCCGGGTTCTCGGC
>JAEWKL010000368.1 GCA_023386115.1 Pseudomonadota bacterium | reverse complement strand
ATTGCGAGCCTCGCCCGATCTTTGCCCGATCTTTGCCCGGATGCCCGGCGGCGCGACGCGCCCCGGCCGCTTCCCGAACACCGCGCAGGAAAGACCCGCCCGTGACCCAACGCCGCCGCATCCTCCTCGGAGCGACCGCCCTCTTCCTCGGGCTCGCCGCCTGCAAGCCGGCCGAGCAGGCCGCCGCCCCCGCTGCCCCGACCGCCCCGCCGGAAGTCTCGATCGTCACGGTCAAGCACCAGCCGATTCCCTACGAGCGCGACCTGCCGGGCCGCGCCGCGCCGACCCGCATCGCCGAGGTGCGGGCGCGCGTCGCCGGCCTCGTGATCAAGCGCACCTTCGAACAGGGCAGCCAGGTCAAGGAGGGCGACGTCCTCTACAAGATCGACCCGATGCCGTTCCGGGCCGACCTCGCCAGCGCCGAGGCGACGCTGGCCAAGGCCGAGGCCGCCCTGGTGCTCGCCCGCCAGCAGGCCGAGCGCCTGGAGACCCTGCTCACCCGCCAGACCGCGAGCCAGGCCCAGTACGATGCCGCCTTCGCGGCCCAGAAGCAGGCCGAGGCCGAGGTCGCCGGCGCCAAGGCCGCCCGCGACCGGGCCCAGCTCAACCTCGGCTACACCGACGTCCGGGCGCCGATCTCGGGCCGCATCGGCCGGGCGCTGGTCACCGAAGGGGCTCTCGTCGAGCAGGGTGGCGCCAGCAACCTGGCGACGATCCAGCAGCTCGATCCGATCTATGTCGACATCACCCAGTCGGTCGGCGAATTGAACAAGCTGCGCCGGGACCTCGCCAGCGGCGAGCTCGACCGCCTCGCCGCCGACGTGGCGAGCGTGCGGGTGATCATGGATGACGGGTCGCTCTATCC
The DNA here is from genome assembly GCA_023386115.1 of Pseudomonadota bacterium. Taxonomy (GTDB): domain Bacteria; phylum Pseudomonadota; class Alphaproteobacteria; order Rhizobiales; family Beijerinckiaceae; genus Methylobacterium. The sequence goes on along the minus strand of JAEWKL010000368.1, from coordinate 3,644 downwards.
CGAGCCCGGCCGCCTGCTCTTCTCCGACGTGACCGCCGACCCGAGCACCGGCCAGGTGACACTCCGTGCCGTGGTGCCGAACCCGCACGGCGAGCTCTTCCCCGGCATGTATGTGCGCGCCCGGATCAAGCAGGGCATCGATTCCGACGCCATCGCGGTGCCGCAGCAGGCGGTGCACCGCTCCAATGACGGCCGCGCCCAGGTCTGGCTCGTCGGCGAGGGCGAGAAGGTGGTGCTCCAGCCGGTCGAGGTCGGTCCCGTCGTCGAGGGCCAGTGGGTGATCCGCGAGGGGCTGAAGGAGGGCGACCGGGTCGTCACCGAGGGGTTCCAGAAGATCGTCGCCGGCACCAAGGTCGCGACCGTGCCGTTCGAGACCACGACGGTGGCGGCGGCCGGCGCGGGCCATGCGCCCCAGCCGGCCTCCACCGAGCAGCGCTGAGGGAGGGCATCACCTTGGCCAGCTTCTTCATCGACCGACCGATCTTCGCCTGGGTCGTCGCGCTGTTCATCTGCCTCGGCGGCGTCCTGACGATCCCGATGCTGCCGGTGGCGCAGTACCCGATCATCGCGCCGCCCTCGATCGCCCTCTCGACCTCGTTCCCGGGTGCCTCGGTCGAGGACCTCTATACCGGCACCACGCGCCTCATCGAGGATGAGCTGAACGGCGCGGCCAACATCCAGAGTTTCGAATCGGCGAGCGACTCGTTCGGCGTCGTCGAGATCACCGCCAATTTCGAGCCCGGCACCGATCCGGGCTTCGCCGGCGTCGAGGTGCAGAACCGCCTCAAGCGCGTCGAGGCGCGGCTGCCGGCGGAGGTGCGCCAGCAGGGTATCCTGGTCGAGGAGGCCTCGGCCGCGACCCTCAACATCATCACGCTGGTCTCCACCGACGGCTCGATGGACGAGGTGGCGCTCGGCGACTTCCTGATCCGCAACGTCATCAACGAGATCCGCCGCATCCCGGGCGTCGGGCGCGCCACCCTGTACTCGACCGAGCGCGCGCTGCGGATCTGGATCGATCCCGACAAGCTGCGCGGCCTGTCGCTCAACGCCTCCGACGTGACGCAGGCGATCCAGCGCCAGAACGTCCAGATCGCGTCCGGCGCCGTCGGCGCCCAGCCGAGCCCGGAGACCCACGCGGTCAACTATCCGATCGTCGTCAAGGGCCAGATGCGGGCGCCGGAGGAGTTCGGCGCCATCGTGCTGCGCGCGAACCCCGACGGCTCGACCGTGCGCCTGCGCGACGTCTCCCGCATCGAGCTCGGCGGCGACGACTACAAGTTCACCACCCGCCTCAATGGCGGGCCGGCCGCCGGCATCTCGGTGACGCTCGCCCCCGACGGCAACTCGCTCGAGACCGCCAAGGCGATCCGCGCCAAGATGGAGGAGCTGTCGCAGTTCTTCCCCGACACGGTGAAGTGGGACATCCCCTACGACATCACCCCCGCCGTCGAGGCCTCGATCGAGAAGGTGCTCCACACCCTCGTCGAGGCGGTGGTGCTGGTGTTCGTCGTGATGTTCCTGTTCCTGCAGAACATCCGCTACACCCTGATCCCGACGATCGTCGTGCCGATCGCGCTGCTCGGCACCTGCACGATCATGCTGCTCGCCGGGTTCTCGATCAACGTGCTCACCATGTTCGGCATGGTGCTGGCGATCGGCATCCTGGTCGACGACGCCATCGTGGTGGTCGAGAACGTCGAGCGGATCATGTCCGAGGAGGGCCTGTCGCCGAAGGAAGCGACCCGCAAGGCGATGAGCCAGATCACCGGCGCGATCATCGGCATCACGCTGGTGCTCGTCGCGGTGTTCATCCCGATGGCGTTCTTCCCCGGCTCGGTCGGCATCATCTACCGCCAGTTCTCGATCGCGATGGTGACCTCGATCGCCTTCTCGGCCTTCCTGGCGCTCTCGCTGACGCCGGCGCTCTGCGCCACGCTGCTCAAGCCCGTCGAGCCCGGCCACCACCACGCGAAGCGCGGCTTCTTCGGCTGGTTCAACCGGATCGTCGACCGCGAGACCGCGCGCTACGGCCGCGGCGTCGCCTGGGCGGTGGCCAAGTCCGGCCGGATGATGGTGGTCTACCTGATCCTGGTCGCGGGCGTGGCCTACGCCTTCGTGCGCCTGCCCGAGGGCTTCCTGCCGGTCGAGGACCAGGGCTTCTTCACCGTCGACATCCAGACCCCGCCGGGCTCCTCGTTCAACCGCACGCTCGCGGCGGTGAAGAAGACCGAGGAGCACCTGATGGCCCAGCCGGGCGTGGCCACGGTCACGATCGTCAACGGCTTCTCGTTCTCGGGGCAAGGCCAGATGACCTCGCAGGCCTTCGTGACGCTCAAGCCCTGGTCGGAGCGCGGCAAGGACCAGAGCGCGGCAGCTCTGGTGGTGAGCACCAACAAGGCGCTCTCGAGCTACCGCGACGCGGTGATCCAGGCGCTCGAGCCGCCGCCGATCGACAACCTCGGCAATGCTTCGGGCTTCAGCTTCCGCCTCCAGGACCGGGCCCAGAAGGGCTATGCGGCCCTCATGGCGGCGCAGGAGCAGTTGCTGGCGCTCGCCCGCAAGAGCCCGATCCTCAAGAACGTCTATGTCGAGGGCCTGCCGCCCGCGCCGCAGGCGGAGCTGGTGATCGACCGCGAGAAGGCGGCGGCGCTCGGCGTCAACTTCGCGGACATCAACGACACGATCCAGGTCAATCTCGGCTCGGTCTACACCAACGACTTCCCCAACCGGGGCAAGATGCAGCGGGTGATCGTCCAGGCCGAGGACGGCCAGCGCCTCAACGCCACCGATCTCCTGAACTACAGCGTGAAGAACCACCTCGGCACGATGGTGCCGCTCTCGTCCTTCGCCGACCTGAAATGGAGCGTCGGCCCGGCCCAGATCATCGGCTTCAACGGCTACCAGTCGGTCCGCTTCACCGGCGAGCCGGCGGCGGGCCTCACCTCCGGCGAGGCGATCGCCGAGATGGAGCGGCTGATGACGCAGCTGCCGAAGGGCTTCGGCTACACCTGGACCGGCCAGTCGCTGCAGGAGAAGCAGGCCGGCTCGCAGGCGACGCTGCTCCTCGCCCTCTCGGTCCTGATCGTGTTCCTGTGCCTGGCGGCTCTGTACGAGAGCTGGTCGATCCCGCTCGCGGTGATGCTGGTCATCCCGCTCGGCGTGATCGGCTCGGTCGCCGGCGTGCTGATCCGCGAGATGCCGAACGACGTCTACTTCAAGATCGGCCTCATCACGATCATCGGCCTCTCGGCCAAGAACGCGATCCTGATCATCGAGTTCGCCCGCGAATTGTGGAAGCCCGGCACCAAGCTGATGGCGGCGACGATCGAGGCCTCGCGCCTGCGCTTCCGCCCGATCGTGATGACCTCGCTCGCCTTCATCTTCGGCGTCGTGCCCCTCGCCATCGCGACCGGCGCGGCCTCGAAGAGCCAGCAGGCGATCGGCACCGGCGTGATGGGCGGCATGATCTCCGCCACCGTGCTGGCGGTGATCCTGGTCCCGGTCTTCTTCGTCGTCGCCATGCGGTTCTTCCAGCGCCGGCGGGTGCGGGCGGAGAACCAGGCGCCGGCGCCGGGAGTGGTGCAGGCGCCGGAGCCGGCGCGGGAGCCCGCGCACGCTCACTGACGTCGGGTGCGCCGGGG
>JAEWKL010000328.1 GCA_023386115.1 Pseudomonadota bacterium | reverse complement strand
CCATCGTCCCGCAACGCCTCCCGTATCGGCCAGGCCATCGCCACCCTCCCCCCGGCGCTGCGCACGGGGGGGCGCCCAGGCCGTCCTAGAACACCGCTTGCCCCATCAGCACCGCAGCGATCACGATCACCACGGCGATCACCAGGAACAGCCCGAACAGCAGCCGCGCGATGCCGCGGGCGCCGGACGCCACGTTGGTGAATCCGAGCGCACCGGCCACCAGCGAGATCACGAAGAAGATGATCGCCCATTTCAACATGGCGGGAGCACTCCGGTCCGAGCAAAAAAAGTCGCTGCGATAACCGCCACCGTCACGCTTCGTTCCGGGCCGTCCACTGCTCCCCGCCTCACCCGGCTGCGCCGTTCGTCCGCATTGCTCAGGGAGGCGCCCGCGCGCTACACCCGCGCCGATGTCGATGGATGCCAAGGCGATGGGTCCCAAGGCGATGGGTCGTCTCACGCGGCTGGCGCAGCCCGGCCACTTCATGCGCTGGTCGGGAGTTCTCCTGCCCTTTGTGGCGGGCCTTGCCCTCCTGCTGCTGGCCGTCGGGCAGTACCTGACCTGGTTCGTGGCCCCGCCCGACTACCAGCAGGGCGAGACGGTGCGGATCATGTACCTCCACGTGCCGGCGGCCTGGATGGCGGTGTTCTTCTACGGCGCCATGGCGGTCTCGGCGCTCGGCACCCTGATCTGGCGCCATCCCCTCGCCGACGTGGCACAGCGCGCCGCCGCCCCCATCGGCGCCGCCTTCACGCTGATCTGCCTCGTCACCGGCTCGCTCTGGGGCAAGCCGATGTGGGGCACCTACTGGGTGTGGGACGCGCGCCTGACCTCGATGCTCGTGCTGTTCCTGATCTATTGCGGGCTCCTCGCCCTGTGGCGGACCATCGAGGACCCGAACCGGGCCGCCCGGGCGGTCGCGATCCTGACCCTCGTCGGCGCCGTCAACCTGCCGATCATCAAGTTCTCAGTGAACTGGTGGTCGACGCTGCACCAGCCGGCCTCGATCCTGCGGATGGGAGGACCGACCATCCACCCGACCATGCTCTATCCCCTGCTGGTGATGATCGCCGCCGCCTCGGTGCTCGGCATCGCCCTGCACCTCCAGGCGATGCGCACCGAGATCCTGCGCCGGCGCGTGCGCACCCTGACGATCCTGGAGGCCGAGCGGCTGGATGCCGCCCTGCTGGCACCGCAGGCGGCCTGAGCATGGATCTCGGGCCCCACGCCGCCTTCATCCTCGGCGCCTACGGCTTCACCGCCCTGGTGATCCTCGGCCTCGTCGCCTACGCCGTGCTCGACCGGAGGGCGCAGGAGCGGGCGCTGGCCCGGCTCGCGCAGGAGCCCGGCAGGCAAGAGCCGAGCAGGCAAGAGCCGTTACGAGGCCACCGGTGAGCGACACTCCCGTGCATCCGGTCGAGGAGACCGAGGAGGCGCCGCGCCGCAGCCGGCTCCTCTTCCTGCTGCCGCTCCTCGCCTTCGCGGCCCTCGCCGGCATCTTCCTCGGCAAGCTGCTCACCACCGGCTACGACCCCTCCGCCATCCCCTCGGCCCTGATCGGCCGCCAGGTGCCGGACTTCACCCTGCCGCCGGTCCCCGGCCTGACGGCGGACGGCACTGCGGTTCCGGGCCTGACGGCCGCCGACCTCAAGGGCAAGGTGACGGTGCTGAACGTCTGGGCCTCGTGGTGCGCGCCCTGCCAGGTCGAGCATCCGATGCTGGTGCGGCTCTCCCGCGACGGAGTGAACCTCGTCGGCATCGACTACAAGGACCAGCCCGAGAACGGCCGCCGCTTCCTCGGTCGCCACGGCAATCCGTTCCGGGCCGTGGGCGCCGACGAGGCCGGCCGCGTCGGCATCGATCTCGGGGTCTACGGCGTGCCGGAGACCTTCGTGATCGGACCGGACGGGCGAATTCGCGAAAAGCTCGTCGGCATCCTGACGCCGGAGAACTACGACGCGTTCCTCGCCCGGGTGCGGGCGATGCAGTAAGGGTGAGGCTTAGATTTCGTTCTATTCTCTGGATCTACTTCAGCCGTCGCTTCAGAGCTTGTTCTTTTTGCGAGGACAGCGCCGCAGACTTCGCCCGTCCCACTCACTACCTCATCCTGAGGTGTTGCGCAGCAGCCTCGAAGGAGGGCTCCAGACATCTCCGCGATCCCTGGAGTTCTCCTTCGAGGCCCACTCACGTGGGCACCTCAGGATGAGGGGGTGGGCAGGAAAGGATGTCGATCGCTCACACAGGCTCTCGAAGACACCTGTCACTTGGGCAACGCGTAGATATTGACCTCCAGCGCGTCGTCCGACGGGCTCCCGAGCGGGGTCAGGTATTCCTCCACGAAGGCATCCTGGACGAGGATGCCCTTGGCATCGAGATAGGCCGTCACCGTCTCGTAGGTCTGGTCGATGCCCTCATAGGCGCCCTTGTGGGTGAAGCGCAGCGCCTTGCCGCTCGGCGTCGAGCCGAAGCGCAGATCGTCCGGCAGGCCGGCGGGGCGCGGGTTCGGGGCGGCCTCCACCGGCACCATCACCTCGAACTGGAAGCCGTCATCGTCGGTGCGGGTGAAGACCGAGATCGGCGCGCCGTTGGCCTTGATGCCGGCCCCTGCAAGCGCCGCCTCGACCTTGGCGATCGCGTCCTTGAGGCTCGGCAGCGCCTGGTCCCACTTCGCGGTGCCGGACAGGATCGCGGCGGGCTTGGCCGGCAGCGTCACCTCGTCGACGTCGGACGGGTCACCCGGATTGGCGACGAGGGGCGGGCGCCCGGCGGTCGGGGGCACCTGGGCCGTGGGTGGCACCTGGGCCGAGGGTGGCACCTGGGCCGCGGGCGGCAAAGCCTTCTCGGGCGCGGGCGGGGCCGGCGCCTGGTTGGTCCCCGGGCCGGGGC
>JAEWKL010000487.1 GCA_023386115.1 Pseudomonadota bacterium | reverse complement strand
GTGCCGCGGGCCCGGCGCGCGGCGAGCCACGCACTGGCGAGGCGGCCCGTGAAGCCGGCGGCCCAGCTTGCATGCATGACGAGGGCGGCAAAGCCGCTCGCCACCGCGCAGGGCACGGCGCTGCGGACGGCGAGGAGCGCGCCGGCGAGAAGCGCGCCCGACACGTAGAAGGCCGGCACGAGAAGGAAGCGCCAGTCGAGGAGGCCGAGGAGGAGCCCGAGGAGCCCGAATCCGACCGCCAAGGGTGGCAGCATCTGGCGCAGCCTAGGGGTCAGGCGGTGCTTGAGCAGCGTGCGGGCGCGCCCGTTGCCGTGGTTGTAGTATTGCCGCGCCAGGGCCGGCACCGTCGCGCGCGGGAAGTAGCGGACGGGCGCTTCCGCGTTCAGCCAGATCCGTCCCCCCGCCTGCCGCAGGCGCACGTCGAGCTCGGCGTCCTCGTTGTGGCTGAAGTTCTCGTCATAGCCGCCGGCCTCTCGGAAGGCCGAGAGGCGGAAGGCGGCGTGATGGCCGTGCTCGACGAAAGCCGACCGGCCGAGGCGTCGGTGGGCGGCGCCGCCGTTGCCGAGCCGGCTGTTCTGCGCCACCGCCACCGCCTTCTGGAAGCAGGTCAGCCCCTCGGTGTGCATCGGGACCACTACCGAGACGGCGTCGTGGCGCATCAGGTCGTCGACGCAGCGCGCGACGAAGCCCGGGGGGTAATCCGCGTGGCAATCGGCCCGCACGAGGACGGTGGAGCGGGGATCCGCAATGGTCGCGGCCTTGTTGACCGCCGCCGACTGGAGGCGGCGCTCGTTCGGGACGAGCCGGATCCTAAGGTCCCGGCGGGCGAGGTCCGCGACGATGCCGCGGGTCCCGTCCGTGCTGCCACCGTCGAGGACCAGGATCTCGCAATCGAGGGTGCCGGGATCCGGCGCCACCGAGGCGAGCGCCGCCGCGATGTAGTGCTCCTCGTTCAGGGCCGGCATGACGATGGTCACGAAAGGCCGCTGAGGGGCGCCGTGCGGGAGAAGGGAGGCCGCCATCGGGTCAGGCCGCCTGCACGAAGGGCCGCGCGGCGGGCGCCAGCGCCTCGCACAGGACGCGCCCATTGCGTGCCCAATCGAAATGGCGCGTCGCGGCATCGTAGGCTCCCTCCTGCAGAACGTTGAGGCGCGCCACATCGTCGATGGCCTCGATCACCGCGCCCGCGAGGTCATCCATCCCGGACGCTGTGATCATGGAGGCGGCAAGGCCCTCAGGCAGGCCCGCACAGGCCCCGTGCAGGGCGGCCACCGGCACGCGCTGGAAGGCGTAGTCGAGCGTCTTCAGCTTGAAGCCCCCACCCGTGCCCTCGACGATGAGCCCGAGGCGGGCTTGGTCAAGCGCCCCCCGGAGGTCGTCGACAAAGCCGAGAAAGCGCGTCGCCCGCAGCCGCGGCTCCCACTCCGCCCGGAACTCGTCCGGCACGTCGCCGATGATGTCGAGGCCGATGCCGGCCGCGGCGAAGCGCCCATCGGCCGCGGCAAGGAACGAGGCCGTGTTCATCCGCTTGGCGATCCAGCGGACGCTTCCCAGCATCACCACCCGCCGGGGCGTCCCGGCGGTGATCCGGCGCGCGGCGACGCGCCTGCCCGCATAGCCTGGCGGCAGCACGAGGCGGGTGGCGACGGGATGTGCAGCGCTCAAGCTGTCGCGGTCCTGCGGCGTCAGCGTCGCGAGCACGTCGGCCCGGGCGAGCAGCCGCCGCTCCAGGAGGCGTGTCTTGCGAGCGTTGGCTGCAAGCGCGAGCTTGCGCAGGGGATGACCGGCGAAATGCGCCGCGATGTCCGCGGTGAGCCGCGTCTCGTCGTTATGGGCGACGTAGACAAGCCGCGCCGCGCCCGCCAGCGCATCGAGGGTCTCGATGGCCCAGCCCGCCCCGTAATTGTCGAGGACCACGGCGTCGAAGCGCTCGGCTGTCAGTATCTCCCGCAAGGCCCGGCGGACCGGGGCCGGGGAGAAGCGGGCTGCCACAAGCGGCAGCGGGCTCACCAAGGCCGACGCCGTCCGCCGCGGCGGAGCGTCGATCACCCGCCACGTCAGCTGTGGATGGGGCCCCTCGCCGAAGGGGCCCGAGCTCTCACCGTCGCCGTCCGGATTGCGCAAGCCGAGGAAGGTGACCTTCGCGCCCGCCTCGGCGGCGGCGGCGACGAGGCCCGCGCTGTAGACGGGCGCCCCGGAGCGTCGGGCGCCGGGCGCGGACGGGGCGATCCAGAGGAGGCGGGGTCTCGGCGAGGATGAGCTCATGCGCGTCTCCGCGACGGAGGTGGGGGGAGGGGCAGGGGAGGAGGTCAGCCGACCGAGCGGAGCCCCGCGCGCGTCGGCTTGACGGGCAGCGGGTTCTCGGCCCGCGCATCCGCCGCGCGGCGCAAGCGACGCGGATCGCGGCTCTTCACCCGGTTGAGGACGAAGCCGACGATCGGCATCAGGCCCGCCGTCTCCCAGCGGTCGAGGGCCCGGAGCAGCGCGTCGGCCTGCGTGCGGTCGGCCGCGCCCACCACCACGAAGCTATCGGCCAGCATCGATACCGCCCGGGCGTCGATGACCGAGTCCAGGGTCGGCAGGTCGAGGACCACGTAGTCGAAAGACTCGCGCATGCGCTCCACGAAGGTCTGTAGGAGCGGCGACGTGAGGGCTTCGGCCGAATGGTGGGCCCGCCGCGCGCCTCCACTGGGGATGAAGCAGAGGCCGGATTCGCCGTCGATGACGAGCGCCGCGCGCATCCCCGCCTCGCTCGCCACGGCCTCGCCGAGGCCCTGCTCGCCTGCGGCCTGCGTTGTCTCGGTCAGCGTCGGATGGTGGAGGTCGAGGTCGAGCAAGAGCGTGCGGGCGCCCGCCTTCGCAAGGTGCTGGGCGAGGTTGGCCGCGACGATCGTCTTGCCTTCACCGGGCTGCGCCGAGAGGATCCCGACGATCCTGGCGCCGCGCCGGCCCTCCGCCGCGGCGAGCGCGCGGTGCACGTGCGCGATCGTGTCGGCGAACCAGGAATGTGGGTACATGCGGGTGATCTGCAGGAGAGCGCTGCCGCCGCCCACGAAGCGGTTCGCGTCCGGGCTGCGCGTGCGGCGCGCGTTCCGCCAGAACGGCCGACGCTTGTGCGCGATGTTGGGGATCTGTCCGAGCGGCGTGAGGCCGGTCAGGTCTTCGATCTCGCGCTCGGTGCGGAGCACCGGGAACGCCGTCTCCCGCGCCAGCCCGATGAGCCAGCCGAACCCGAGCCCCGCCACCGCCGACCCGAGCAGGATCAGCGAGGTCCGGGGATGGCTCTTGCGCTTGGGGGCCTGGGCCTGCGTGATCACCCGGGTCGTGAGGATCGGGAAGCTCTGCTGCTGCAGCGTGGTCGCGTATTGCTGCAGGAAGGTCTCGAACAGCGTGCGGTAAGTCTGGGCCGTGGTCTCCAGCGCCCGCAGCTCCACGCGCTCGCGGTTGGTCTGGCCGGCCTGCTCCATGAGGCGGGCGACGTTGCGCTCCAGTTCGTCCTGGCTCGCCTTGGCGGTGCGGTAGTCGCTCCGGAAGCTCTCGATGATCCGGGCCATCTCGTCCCGCACCGAGCGGCGCAGTTCATCCATGTTGGCGCGCAGGGTGACGACGGCCGGGTGCGACTCGCCGTAGCGGGTGCGCAGCTCGGTCTCGCGGCGCTGGTCGTCGAGATATTGCTGGCGCAGCTTCACGATCACCGGGTTGGCGATCGATTCGGCGAAGCTCGGATCGGGCATGTCGTCCTCACCGAGCGTGCTGGCGCGCTCCAGCCGGCCCCGTTTCTCCGCCACCTGCGCGCGCGCCAGGGCGAGCTGCGTGTTGAGGTCGTTGAGCTGCTGCTCCTGCACCACGCCACGCGGCGTATCGACGATGCCGTTGGCGCTCTTGTAGGCCTGCACGGCGCGGTCGGCGTCGAGGGATTGCTGGCGGAGTTCCGCGGCCCGGGTCTTCAGCCAGCCCGCCGAGCGGTCCACCGAGGCGAGCCGGAAGCTGAGCTGGTCGTCGCTATAGGCGCTCGCCACCGCGTTGGCGATGCGGGCTGCCTTCTCGGGATCCCGCGCCACGATGCTGAGGGTAAGGATGTAGCTGCGGCCCGAGCGGCCAGCGCTGATCATGTGGGTGAGCCGATCGACGGCGTCCTGCTCGACATCCGCCGGCGTCGGCGGCCGCGCCATCTCCTCGGTGAGGAGCGCGAGCGCCTGCCGGATCCAGCGCAGGACGAGCGGGGTGTCGTCGCGCATGAATTCGGGGTCGTGCGTCAGGTCGAGCTGACGCACCACCGCCCGGGCGATGGTGTCCGAGGTGAGGATCTGGGCCTGGCTCTCCAGGGTCGTCGTCTCGATCTGCGCGTCGGAGGCCGGGCGCTGCTTCTGGAGTGGGTCCTCCTGCCGGGGGTCGATGAGCAGGCTCGCGGTAGCGGTGTAGAGGCGCGGCGCGGTCGCTACGTAGAACCCGGCCGCGGCCAGGAAGAGCACCAGCACCGCGAGGACGATCCGCCGCTGGTGGCGCAGCACCGCGAGCAGGTCCGCAAAGGACGGCGTGCTCCGCTGACGCTCCGGGCCGTCGCGCCGCAGGGGCTGCAGGACGCGGGCGGTGTTCAGCATGGAAGACCTCTCGGGAAGCGCCTCGGGACTCGACGGAGCGGGCGGGGAAAGGGGGCGGCGCACTGGCGCCGGCCGCTGGGCCGGCT
>JAEWKL010000264.1 GCA_023386115.1 Pseudomonadota bacterium | reverse complement strand
CCCGACAGGCTGCCGGCCCGGACCACGGCGGCGAAGGCCGCCATCTCCCCGGCCCGGTCGGTCGCGCGCCCCTTCATTCATGACTCCTGCGCACAGATCCTGGTCCGGGAGCCTGGCTACCGCTCCTGCCCTCCGTCAAGACAATGCCACCCCGGAACAACCGGGGAGCCTCCCATGACGATCAACCCACCCCTGCTGGCGCTCGCGATCGGCGCTTTCGGCATCGGGGTCACCGAGTTCGCCCCGATGGGCATGCTGCCGACCATCGCCGCCGATCTCGGGGTCTCGATCCCGGCGGCGGGCCTGCTGGTCAGCGCCTATGCGGTCGGCGTCCTCGTCGGGGCGCCGCTGATGACGCTGCTCTTCGCCCGCATGCCGCGCCGCGCCCTGCTGATCGGCCTGATGGGCGTGTTCACCCTCGGCAACCTGCTCTCGGGGCTGGCCGGCGGCTACGGCACGCTCCTGGCCGCGCGGGTCGTCACCTCCTTCAATCACGGCGCCTTCTTCGGCGTCGGGGCGGTCGTCGCGGCCGGGGTGGTGCCGCCGCAGCGGCGCGCCTCGGCGGTCGCCGCGATGTTCTCAGGCTTGACCGTCGCGACGGTCGGCGGCGTGCCGCTCGCGGCCTGGATCGGCGAGGTTCTGGGCTGGCGCATCGCCTTCCTCGGGATTGCGGCGATCGGCGGCGTGGCGATGCTGGCACTGCGGCTCTCGCTGCCGCCGCTTCCCGTGGAGGCCGGCACCGACATGCGGGCGGAGCTGCGCACCCTGCGGCACGGCTCCGTGCTCTCGGCCCTGCTGCTGACGGTGCTCGGCGCCAGCGCGATGTTCACCGTCTTCACCTACATCGCGCCGATCCTGCGGCAGGAGACCGGGGCGGGCTCCGGCTTCGTCACGGCGATGCTGGTCGTCTACGGGCTTGGCCTCACGGTCGGCAACGGGCTCGGCGGGCGTCTGGCCGACCGCTCCCTCGACGGGACGCTGCTCGGCGCGCTGGCGAGCCTCATCGTGCTCCTGGTGCTGTTCGCGGCAGGCATGCGCTCCGCCTGGGCCTGCGGGCCGCTGATCTTCCTGTGGGGGGTGGCGAGCTTCACCATCGTGCCGCCGCTCCAGATGCGGGTGGTGAGCGCGGCGGCCGCGGCCCCGAACCTCGCCTCCGCGATGAATATCGGCGCCTTCAATCTCGGCAACGCGATCGGGGCGGCCCTCGGCGGCGGGGTGATCGATGCCGGCCTCGGCTTTCCGGCGATCTCTCTGGCCGGCGCGGCGGCGGCCGGAACGGCCCTCGCCCTGCTGCTGGGCCTGCGGCGCAGGACGCAACCATCGCCTCTGGCCACCGCACGAGGGTGATCCTGCGGCAGGTTTGGCCCGGTTCTTGGATGGACTTCGTGCTCACTCCCACACAGGCGCGCATGATGGACGTCACGACGATTCTCGCCTTCGCGGCCGCCTTTCTGGTCTTTGCCGCGAGCCCCGGGCCCGACAACATGACCATCGTCGCCCGTACGCTGTCGCACGGGCCGGCCGCCGGCCTCGCCTACGGGTTCGGCATGGTGGTCAGCATCCAGGCCGTCCTGATCCTCGCCGCCGGCGGGCTCGCCATCGTGGCGCAGGAGATGGGAGCAGTGATGACGGTCCTGCGCGACGCTGGCGCCGCCTCCCTGGTCTGGTCCGGGATCCGGCTCTGGACCGCCGAGCCGGTGCTGCCGGCGGAACCCGCAGGCGGCAAGCGGCCCGGCCTCGCGGCGAGCGTCCTCACCGGCCTCGCCCTGAACCTCGGCAACCCGAAGATGCCGCTGTTCTACCTCGCCCTGCTGCCGAACGTGGTCGGCGCCGCCCTTGCCCCGGCCCAGGTCGGGATCCTCGCCGGCGTGATCCTGGCGGTCGAGGCCGTGGTGATCGGCGGCCATGTCGTGCTGGCGGGCCGGCTGCGGCGGGCCTTGCGGACCCGCGCGGCCGTCCGGCGGGCGAACCGCGCCGCAGGCGGGGTCATGGTCGGGGCCGGGGTGGCGGTGGTCGCGGCGCGCTGACGCGGCGGGGCCTTCCGCTCCGGGACCCGGTCTGCGACGAATCGGCCTTCGATCCGACGCGAGCTGCCCTGACGATGTCCCGTGCCGAACGCCTGCTCGACCTGATCCAGGTCCTGCGCCGCCACCGCAACCCGGTGAGCGGCCGGCAGCTCGCAGAGGTGTTGGGCGTCAGCCTGCGCACCCTCTACCGCGACATCGCCAGCCTCCAGGCCCAGGGAGCCCCGGTCGAGGGCGAGCCGGGCCTCGGCTACGTCCTGCGCCCCGGCTTCACCCTGCCGCCGCTGATGTTCCGCGAGGAGGAGATCGAGGCCCTGGTCCTCGGCATGCGCTGGGTGGCGGAGCGGGCCGATACGCCCCTCGCATCGGCCGCCGGCGACGCCCTGGCGAAGATCGCCGCAATCCTGCCGCCCGATCTGCGCGAGCGGCTCGACGCCTCGACCCTGATGGTCGGTCCCGCCGAGGCGGCGCCGGAGCGCGTCGACCTCGCTTCCCTGCGCGGCGCCATCCGGGCCCAGCACAAGGTGGCGATCCGTTACCGCGACGCCGGCGGGGCGGAATCCGAGCGGGTCGTGTGGCCCTTCGCCCTCGGCTTCTTCGAGCGGGTGCGGGTCGTCGTCGCCTGGTGCGAGGCGCGGGAGGATTTTCGCCATTTCCGCACCGACCGGATGGAGACCCTGACCCTCACGGGCGAGCGCTATCCTGGCTCCCGCCACGCCCTGCTGCGGGAGTGGCGCGCCGCTCAGGGCATCGCGTCCTGATCGCTGCTGCCGGAATCTGTCAGCGGTCTCGCTTAACTCCCGGGGCGTCACACCAGACCGGAGCCCCGACGATGCTTCAGCCGACCTACACCCTGCTCTATGTCGACAACCCGGAGGCGAGCGGCCGGTTCTACGCCGCCCTGCTCGGCCGCGACCCGGTCGAGGCGGGCCCGACCTTCGTGCTGTTCGCCTTCGAGAACGGCCTGAAGCTCGGCCTGTGGTCGCGCCACACGGTCGAGCCGGCCGCACCGGCGACCGGCGGCGGGACCGAGATCGCCGTCACGGTAGCGGACGA
>JAEWKL010000258.1 GCA_023386115.1 Pseudomonadota bacterium | reverse complement strand
CCGGCGCCCCCGGGAGGGAGTGCCGGCCTTCGTTGTCGTGTCCGGCGGAGGCGTGCCGGAGCCCGGAAAGCGCCCTGCCCTACTCGGCCGCCGGGAGCTGCTCGGCAACCGCAGCGCCGCTCTCGGCCGACTTCTGGGCCATGATCAGGCCGTCGCGGCGGCGCGCGATCGACTTGATGTCGGCGATCATCGCGCCGGTGCCCGCCGGGATCAGCGAGCCGACGATGACGTTCTCCTTCAGGCCCTCGAGGTTGTCGACCTTGCCGTTGACCGCCGCCTCGGTGAGGACGCGGGTGGTCTCCTGGAACGAAGCCGCCGAGATGAACGAGCGGGTCTGCAGCGAGGCCTTGGTGATGCCGAGCAGGACGGGGACGCCCTGGACCGGCTTCTTGCCCTCGGCGAGCAGCTGCTCGTTGATCTCCGCCAGCTCCATCCGGTCGATCTGGTCGCCCGTCAGGATCTCGGAATCGCCGCCGTCGGTGATCTCCACCTTCTGCAGCATCTGCCGGACGATGACCTCGATGTGCTTGTCGTTGATCGACACGCCCTGCAGCCGGTAGACCTCCTGGATCTCGTTGACGAGGTAGGCGGCGAGTTCCTCGACGCCCTTGATCGCCAGGATGTCGTGCGGCGCCGGGTTGCCGTCGACGATGAAGTCGCCGAGCTCGACGACGTCGCCGTCCTGCAGGTGGATGTGCTTGCCCTTCGGGATCAGGTACTCCACCGGCTCGGAGCCGTCATGCGGGGTCAGGCTGAGGCGGCGCTTGTTCTTGTAGTCGCGCCCGAACGAGATCGTGCCAGACTTCTCGGCGATGATCGCCGCGTCCTTCGGCCGGCGCGCCTCGAACAGCTCCGCCACCCGCGGCAGACCGCCGGTGATGTCGCGGGTCTTGGCGCTCTCGGTCGAGACGCGCGCGAGGATGTCGCCGGCCTTGACCCGGGTGCCCGGATCGACGCCGATGATCGCCTCGACCGGCAGGAGCGAGCGCGCGTCCGAGCCGCGCGGCAGCTTCTGCACCCGGCCGTTCTGGTCGTGGACCGCGATCGCCGGACGCAGGTCCGCCGTCCGCGCCGAGCCGCGCCAGTCGATGACGACGCGCTTGGCGATGCCCGTCGATTCGTCGGTCGTCTCGGTGATCGACTGGCCGTCGATCAGGTCCTCGTAGGCCACGATGCCGTCGATCTCGGTCAGGATCGGCCGGGTATAGGGATCCCACTCGGCGATGCGCTGTCCGCGCTTGATCGCGTCGCCCTCGTCGACCCGGACGCGGGCGCCGTATTGCAGGCGGTGCACCGCCCGCTCGGCGCCGTCCGGCCCGACGATCACCACCGCCACGTTGCGGCCCGTGGCGATCAGGTCCCCGTCCGAGTTGCGGGCGAGACCGCGGTTGCGGATCTTCACCGTGCCCTCGAAGCTCGACTCGATGAAGGACGAGTCGGCGATCTGGGCCGCGCCGCCGATGTGGAAGGTGCGCATCGTGAGCTGGGTGCCCGGCTCGCCGATCGACTGCGCCGCGATGACGCCGACGGCCTCGCCCATGTTGACAGGCGTGCCGCGGGCGAGGTCGCGCCCGTAGCAGGTGGCGCAG
Source organism: Pseudomonadota bacterium (assembly GCA_023386115.1). GTDB lineage: Bacteria > Pseudomonadota > Alphaproteobacteria > Rhizobiales > Beijerinckiaceae > Methylobacterium. Next base: position 2,834 of record JAEWKL010000258.1, on the reverse strand, counting down.
ACGCCGTTCCGGGTCGCGCAGACCAGGACCGAGCGGATCTTCACCTCCTGGATGCCGGCCTTGGTGATCGGCTCGAGGTGCTTCTCCTCGATCGTCTCGCCCTTGGCGACGATGATCGTGCCGTCATTGGCGACCAGGTCCTCGGCCGTGGCGCGGCCGAGGATGCGGGTCGCCAGCGAGGCCACGACCTGGCCGGCATCGATGATCGCGCGCATCCGGATGCCGCTGTCGGTGCCGCAATCCACCTCGCGGATCACCGCGTCCTGCGCCACGTCGACGAGGCGGCGGGTCAGGTAACCGGAGTTCGCGGTCTTCAGCGCGGTGTCGGCGAGGCCCTTGCGGGCACCGTGCGTCGAGTTGAAGTACTCGAGCACGTCCAGGCCTTCCTTGAAGTTCGAGATGATCGGGGTCTCGATGATCTCGCCCGAGGGCTTGGCCATCAGACCGCGCATCGCCGCGAGCTGCTTCATCTGCGCCGGCGAGCCACGGGCGCCCGAGTGGCTCATCATGTAGATCGAGTTGACCTGCTTGTCGGCGCCGTGCTCGTCCTTCTGCACGGACGAGATGCGATTCATCATCTCGCCGGCGAGACGGTCGGAGCACTTGGCCCAGGCGTCCACGACCTTGTTGTACTTCTCGCCCTGGGTGATCAGGCCGTCCTGGTACTGCTGCTCGTAATCCTTCACGAGCGAGCGGGTCTCATCGACGATCGACCACTTGTTGTCCGGCACCACCATGTCGTCCTTGCCGAACGAGATGCCGGCGCGGAAGGCGTGGATGAAGCCGAGGCCCATGATCCGGTCGCAGAAGATCACCGACTCCTTCTGCCCGCAATGGCGGTAGACGGTGTCGATCATCGCCGAGATCTCCTTCTTCGTCATCAGCTTGTTGACGACGTCGAAGGGAACGCGCTTGTGGCGCGGCAGCACGCTCGACAGGATCACGCGGCCCGGCGTGGTGTCGTAGATCCGGGAGACCTCGTTCCCCTCAGAGTCGAGACCCTTCCAGCGCCACTTGATCTTGGTGTGCAGCGTGACGGTGCGGGCCGCGAGCGCGTGCTCGAGCTCACCGAAATCGCCGAACACGCCCTTCATCGGGTTCTTGGGATCGTTCGGCTTGTGCTCACCCGGCGAGCCGTCGGCGACGATCGACAGGTAGTACAGGCCGAGCACGATGTCCTGCGACGGCACGATGATCGGCGCGCCGTTCGCCGGGTGCAGGATGTTGTTCGTCGACATCATCAGGACGCGCGCTTCCAGCTGCGCCTCGAGCGACAGCGGGACGTGCACGGCCATCTGGTCGCCGTCGAAGTCGGCGTTGAACGCGGCGCAGACCAGCGGGTGCAGCTGGATCGCCTTGCCCTCGATCAGCTTCGGCTCGAAGGCCTGAATGCCGAGCCGGTGCAGCGTCGGCGCCCGGTTCAGCATCACCGGGTGCTCGCGGATCACCTCGTCCAGGATGTCCCAGACCTCCGGCTTCTCCTTCTCGACGAGCTTCTTCGCCTGCTTCACCGTGGCCGAGAAGCCCTTGGCGTCGAGGCGCGCGTAGATGAACGGCTTGAACAGCTCGAGCGCCATCTTCTTCGGCAGCCCGCACTGGTGCAGCTTCAGCTCCGGGCCGACCACGATGACCGAGCGGCCGGAATAGTCGACGCGCTTGCCGAGAAGGTTCTGGCGGAACCGGCCCTGCTTGCCCTTCAGCATGTCGGCGAGCGACTTCAGCGGGCGCTTGTTGGCGCCCGTGATGACGCGGCCGCGCCGCCCGTTGTCGAACAGCGCGTCGACCGCTTCCTGCAGCATCCGCTTCTCGTTGCGGATGATGATGTCCGGCGCGCGCAGCTCGATCAGCCGCTTCAGGCGGTTGTTGCGGTTGATGACGCGGCGGTAGAGGTCGTTGAGGTCCGAGGTCGCGAAGCGGCCGCCGTCGAGCGGAACCAGCGGGCGCAGGTCCGGCGGGATCACCGGCACGACCGTCAGGATCATCCACTCGGGCCGGTTGCCCGACATCTGGAACGCCTCGATGATCTTGAGGCGCTTCAGGAGCTTCTTGGGCTTCAGCTCGGAGGTGGTGGTGGCGATCTCCTCGCGCAGGTCGGCCGCGATCTTGTCGAGGTCGAGTTCCTGCAGGATGCGCCGGATCGCCTCCGCGCCGATCATGGCGGTGAAGCTGTCCTCGCCGTATTCCTCTTGAGCGCGCAGGTACTCCTCCTCCGAGAGGAGCTGACGCTCCTTCAGGGGGGTGAGGCCCGGCTCGATGGTGACGTAGGACTCGAAGTACAGGATGCGCTCGAGGTCCTTGAGCGCCATGTCGAGCAGCAGGCCGATGCGGCTCGGCAGCGACTTCAGGAACCAGATATGGGCGACGGGCGCGGCGAGCTCGATATGGCCCATGCGGTCGCGCCGCACGCGCGCGAGGGTGACCTCGACGCCGCACTTCTCGCAGATCACGCCCTTGTACTTCATGCGCTTGTACTTGCCGCACAAGCACTCGTAATCCTTGATCGGCCCGAAGATCCGGGCGCAGAACAAGCCGTCACGCTCCGGCTTGAACGTGCGATAGTTGATGGTCTCGGGCTTCTTGATCTCGCCGTAGGACCAGGACAGGATCTTCTCAGGCGACGAGATCGAGATCTTGATCTGGTCGAAGCTCTGAGGCTGAGCCTGCTGGTTGAAAAGATTCATGACCTCTTGGTTCATGATCTGCTCCTTGGCTGACGGGGCGCCGCGAAGGGCCGGGCGAAGGGCCAGGTCAGCGGCCGCCGTCTGATGAAACGGGTTTCGGGGGGCCGGGGGCCCCCGCGGGGGGGGCCCCCCCCCCCCGGGCGGCGGGGGGGG
>JAEWKL010000166.1 GCA_023386115.1 Pseudomonadota bacterium | reverse complement strand
CTGCCAGGGCCGCATCTGCGGCGAGCACCTCGGAAGCCTCGTCGGCGCCGCCCCGGGCGAGCGCGCCGGCTTCGCGCCGCAGATGCCGCTGCGGCCGGTCCCGCTCGCCGCGCTCGCGGTGGAGAAGCCCGAATGGGGCGGCCACCTCCGCAGCCTGCTGCCGGATTGGACGCCTGAGACCGGCGAGAGCGTGGCCCGGGAGGCCGAGGTCGCGGTGATCGGCGCCGGCATCGCCGGCCTGTCGACCGCCCTGTTCCTGGCCCGCGCCGGCCGCGACGTCCTGGTGATCGAGCGGGCGGAGCCGAACGCGCTCGCCTCCGGCGGCAATGCCGGCAGCCTGCACGCCCAGCTCCTCTCCTTCGACCACGGTGCGCGGGCCGAGGGCGGCGGCGGCCCGGCCGCCCGCACCCTGCCCCTCCAGCGCGACTCGATCGCCCTGTGGCTCGACCTCGCACGGGAGCTCGGCCGCGACGTCGAGATTGCCCGCACCGGAGGCCTGATGGTGGCGGAGACCGAGCGCGACCTGGCCTTCCTGGCCGAGAAGACCCGGATCGAGCGCGGCCAGGGCATCGACAGCCACGTGATCTCGGCCGCCGAGCTGCGGACGCTGGAGCCTGCCCTGCGGGAGGGGTTCGCCGGCGCCGCCTATTGCCCGCAGGAGGGCAAGATCAACCCGCTCCTCGCGACGCACGCGATCCTGGAGGCGGCGCGGGCCGCCGGCGCCCGCCTGCTCACCCGGGCGGCGGTGACGGGTCTCGCCCGGGACGGCGCCGGCTTCCGGATCGAGACCGCCCGCGGACCGGTGCGGGCCGGCCGCGTGGTCAACGCCGCCGGCGCCTTCGCGTCGGTGATCGGAAGGATGCTCGGGGTCGAGGTGCCGGTCTTCGGTGCGCCGCTGCAGATGATCGTCACGGAGCCCGCCGCGCCCCTGGTCCGTTGCCTGATCGCCCATGCCGACCGCCACCTGACCCTGAAGCAGGCGCGGAACGGCAGCCTGCTCATCGGCGGCGGCTGGACCGCCGGCCTCGACCCGGTCCACGGTCACCCGCGTCCGCTGATGGCGAGCCTCGAGGGCAACCTGTGGGTGGCGCAAGCCGTCGTGCCGGCCCTGCGCGGCCTTCGGGTCGTGCGCTCCTGGGCGGCGATGAACATCAACATCGACGGCGCCCCGATCCTCGGCGAGGACCCGCGCCGGCCGGGGCTGTTTCATGCCGTGACCTCGAACGGCTACACCCTGGGTCCGCTCATCGGCCGCATCACCGCCGAACTGATCGCCCGGGGCCACGCGGACCGCGACGTCGCGGGGTTCTCGGTGGCGCGGTTCGGAGGGAAGGCTGCCGGCTCGTCCTTGGCATAGGCCTGCGCGAACTCCCCGCCATCCGTGGCTGAGCTGTCCCCCATGCCTCTCGGCGTTTCGTGCGCGTGCCCGCGGATCTCCGTCCGCTGACGCATCGATCGTGCCCGAGGCGGAAGCGATAGGTGACTCCGGCCGGCGTCGCGTCCGCGGCCTCGGCCGGCGGCTGGGTCGCGGTCACCGAGACGCGTTCGAGGAAATCGGCGTTGAGGTCGATCGCGAGATGCTCCGCGTCGAGCGGCCGGGCGATCCCGACGCGCATCCGCGAAGGATAGCCGGCGCGCAGGAAGCGGTCGTAGCCCAGCACGATCGGCGTGTCCGGCACGGCCTGCTCGGCATGCGCCAGGGGGCCGTCGCCGAACAGGCCGGCGAGGCCGGCCGCGATCACCAGGCCGATCACGCTCTGGACGGCCGTCTGGAACCAGTTCCAGCGCCGCTCGAACACCGGAAAGGTCCGAATCTCGGTCGCGGTGTCGTCGGATTGGCTCAGCATCGGGGTAGGCTCCGCGTCGGGCCGGCGCGCCCGGGGACGGCGCCCGGTGCGAGCCGCACCCGGCCCGCGCGTCGTGCGTTGGGGGCGGTCATGACGACGATGACGTGCCCGATGGATCGAAGGTCTCGGCGCTCGCGCGTTGGTCGAGCTCGCCCGGTCTCGTGCGATTCTCGTGCGATCACCCTGCGGGACCGCCCGGATTCGCCGGCCTCAACGTGCGGAGCGTGAGGCGGTTCGCCCGGAACCCGCACGGCACCGTCGCACGCCGGGGCAGGGTCGGGCCGACATCGCGAACGCCACGGCGACACGGCCGCGGCGCATCACGAACTCGCCGGCGATCGCCAGCGTGAACGCGTCCGGCACCACGAGCCTGGCCGGGACCGTGAGGGAGGCGCCCGCTGCCGTCATGGATGCGACCTGGCATTCCACGGCCGGTTCCGGATGATCGACGATGATCTCCCCGGGGGATCTCACCGACCCGGTCCGTGATGTCGATGATCCGTTCATGGGCACGTTCTGACGGGTGCCGGAGAGCGGCGATCGTTCAGAATGGCCGATCAGTCGCGCCGGACATCGACCGGGATCCGCTGGCAAAAATGTCTCATGCGCGTGGCTTTGATCCCTCGGAGGTCCGTCGGACCCTGTCCTGTCGACCTGTCGCGAACAGCCATCCGGCCGGCGATGGCGCGAGGCTTGCTAACCCGGCAAGCGTGACCGTTCACAACCCCGCAATCCGCCTTGACCGAGTGATCGGACCGGGGCGAACCTCGCGGGAGAGCCGGCTCCTTCGGGGCTCGGGCACGGCTCACAACCAGAGGCCCCGCAGGCAGGACACGCCATGGATCGCAGGACGTTTCTGAAAGGCTCGGCCGCGCTTGGCTCGGCGACCCTTGGCGCCGCCGGCCTGGCGCCTCACCTCGCCGCCCCGGCGCTCGCGCAACCAGCCAAGGTGCTGCGCTTCGTGCCGCAGGCCAACCTGGCGAATTTCGACCCGATCTGGGGGACGCAATACGTCGTCCGCAACGCCGCCGCCCTCGTCTGGGACATGCTCTACGGCGTCGACGCCCAGCTGAAGCCCCAGCGCCAGATGGTCGAATCCGAGGAGGTCTCGGCCGACGGCCTGACCTGGACCTTCCGCTTGCGCCCCGGCCTCAAGTTCCACGACGGCGAGCCGGTGCTGCCGAAGGATGTGGTGGCGAGCCTCACCCGCTGGATGGCCCGCGACCCGATGGGCATCATGATCCGGGCGATCCAGGCCGAGCTCGGCGCCATCGACGACCGCAGCTTCCGCTGGCAGCTCAAGAATCCGTTCCCCAAGCTCCTGCTGGCACTCGGCAAGAATAATGCGCCCTGTGCCTTCATCATGCCGGAGCGGATCGCCAGGACCGACCCGTTCACGCAGATCACCGAGTATGTCGGCTCCGGCCCGATGACGTTCGCCCGCAGCGAGTGGGTGCCGGGCGCCCGGGCGGTCTTCGAGAAATTCGCCGATTACAAGCCCCGCGACGAGCCGTCCTCGTGGCTGGCCGGCGGCAAGCGGATGCTGCTCGACCGGGTCGAGTGGGTGATCATGCCCGATCCCGCCACCGCCTCGGCGGCGCTCCAGAACGGCGAGGTCGACTGGTGGGAGAACCCCATTCCCGATCTCGTCCCGCTCCTGCGCAAGAATTCCAACATCAACGTCGACATCGCCGATCCGCTGGGCAATATCGGCGCGTTCCGGATGAACCACCTGCACCCGCCCTTCGACAACCCGAAGGTGCGCCAAGCCGTCCTCATGGGCATGAACCAGGAGGATTACATGCGGGCGCTGATCGGCGACGACGACAAGCTGTGGAAGCCGCTGCCCGGCTTCTTCACGCCGGGCACCCCGCTCTACAGCGAGGCGGGCGGCCAAAAAATCGGCAAGGGCGACATCGCGGCGGCGAAGAAGCTCCTGGCCGAGGCCGGCTACAAGGGCGAGCCGGTGGTCTGCGTGGTGGCGCAGGACCAGTCGATCACCAAGAACATGGGCGACGTCACCGCCGACCTGCTCAAGCAGATGGGCATGAAGGTCGATTTCGTCGCCACCGACTGGGGCACGGTCGGCACGCGGCGCGCCTCGAAGGCGCCGCCGTCGCAGGGCGGCTGGAACATGTTCCACACCTGGCATGCCGGCGCCGATTGCATCAACCCGGCGGTCTACCCGGCGATCCGCGCCAACGGCGACAAGGCCTGGTTCGGCTGGCCCGACCTGCCACCCGTCGAGGCCGGCATCACCGAGTGGTTCGACGCCGCCGATCCTGCGGCCGAGAAGGCGGCGATCGACAAGGTGAACGAAGCGGCGGTCGCGGGCGGCGTCTACGTGCCGACCGGCTACTTCCTCGGCTACCAGGCCTGGCGCAAGACCGTGACCGGCGTGGGCAAGGGGCCGCTGCCCTTCACCTGGGGCGTCTCCAAGACCTGAGGACCGCCATCCCATGCTCGGCTTCCTCGTCAGGCGTATCTTGGCCGTCATCCCGGTGATGGCGGTGGTCGGGCTGTTCGTGTTCAGCCTGCTCTCGCTGGCGCCGGGCGACCCGGCGGCGCTGATTGCCGGCGACCAGGCCTCGCCGGCTGATATCGAGCGCATCCGCGCCTCGCTCGGCCTCGACCGGCCATTCCTGGTCCGCTTCGGCGAGTGGGCCTGGCGCATCCTGCACGGGGATCTCGGCACCTCGATCTTCACCAACCTGCCGGTCACCACCATGATCGGCCAGCGGGTGCAGCCGACCGTCTCCCTGATGCTGGTCACGCTGGTCTTCGCCGTCCTGGTCGCGGTGCCGCTCGGCGTCGTGGCGGCCTGGAAGGCGGGACGGCTCGTCGACCGTCTGGTGATGGGAGCGGCGGTGCTCGGCTTCTCGGTGCCGGTCTTCGTCGTCGGCTACCTGCTCGCCTACGTCTTCGCCCTGGAACTCGGCTGGCTGCCGGCGCAAGGCTACACGCCGATCGAGCAGGGGGTGGGGGCCTGGCTCGCCAACCTGGTCCTGCCGGCGCTGACGCTGGGCCTCGTCTACATCGCGCTCATCGCCCGGGTCACCCGGGCGACGATGCTCGATGTCCTGCAGCAGGATTACGTCCGCACGGCACGGGCCAAGGGCGTGGCGCAGGCGGGCGTGCTGTTCGTCCACGCGTTGAAGAACGCCGCGGTGCCGATCGTCACGGTGATCGGCATCGGCATCGCGCTCCTCATCGGCGGCGCCGTCGTCACCGAGACGGTGTTCGCGATTCCGGGCCTCGGCCGCCTCACCGTCGATGCGATCCTGCGGCGCGACTATCCGGTGATCCAGGGCGTCGTGCTCTTGTTCAGCTTCACCTACGTGCTGGTCAATCTGGCGATCGACCTCCTCTACACCCTCATCGACCCGAGGATCCGCTATTGAGCGCCGCCCACCCCCTGGCTGCCGAACCTTTGGGGCCGGAGGCGCCTCCGGGCCTCGCGGTCGCCCCGCCGCTGCCGGACCTCTATCCACCCCGGAAGGCGCTCGGGCCGATCCGCCGGACCTGGCGGCGCCACCCGACCATCGTGATCGGCGGTGCGATCCTCATGATCGTCGCCCTGATGGCGATCCTGGCGCCGTATCTCGGGACCGTCGACCCGACGGCGATCAGCCCGTCGCGCCGCACGCGGGTGCCGTCCGGCCTGTACTGGTTCGGCACCGACATGCTCGGGCGCGACGTCTATTCCCGGGTCGTCTACGGCGCCCGGGTCTCGCTCCTCGTCGGCTTCGCGGTGGCATTGCTGGCCTCGCTCGCCGGCCTCGCGATCGGCCTCGTCTCCGGCATGCTGCGCTGGGCCGACGGGATCATCATGCGGATCGTCGACGGGCTGATGTCGATCCCGCCGATCCTCCTCGCCATCGCCCTGATGGCACTCACGCGAGGGTCGATCGAGAACGTGATCCTGGCGATCACGGTGGCGGAGATTCCCCGCGTCGCGCGGCTGGTGCGCGGCGTCGTGCTCTCGCTGCGCGAGCAGCCCTATGTCGAGGCCGCGGTGACCACCGGCACCCGCATGCCGATGATCATCTGGCGCCACATCCTGCCGAACACGCTGGCGCCGATGACCGTGCAGGCGACCTATATCTGCGCCTCCGCCATGATCGCGGAATCGATCCTGTCCTTCATCGGCGCCGGCGTGCCGCCCGCGACCCCGTCCTGGGGCAACATCATGGCCGAGGGCCGGGCGCTCTGGCAGGTGAAGTTCTATATCATTCTCTTCCCCGCGATCTTCCTGTCGCTCACCGTGCTCGCCGTGAACCTCGTCGGAGACGGGTTGCGCGACGCTCTCGACCCGCGGATGGCGAAGGATGTGTGAGGGCTTGCTCGCTGCGGACCGGCAGCCTTCCGGACGTCCTCTTCCTCCCACCCGCAACCTCATCCTGAGGTGCCCGCGCAGCGGGCCTCGAAGGCGGGCTCCAGGGATCGCGGAGGCTTCTGGAGGTCTCCTTCGAGGCCAACCGATCTCCGATCGGCCGGCACCTCAGGATGAGGTCGTGGGTGGGATAAGGTTATCAACGATATCCAGCCATCCCCGGAGACGACGCCCATGACGCTCCTCTCCGTCGAGAACCTCCAGGTCCATTTCCGCACGCCCGACGGGGTCAACCGCGCGGTCGACGGCGTCTCCTTCGCGATCCAGTCCGGCGAGACCCTGGCGATCGTCGGCGAATCCGGCTGCGGCAAGTCGGTGACCTCGATGTCGATCCTGCGGCTCCTGCCCGAGCCGCCGGCCCGCCTCGCAGGGGCGATCCGGTTCGAGGGGCGCGACCTCCTCGGCCTGCCCGAGCGCGAGATGCGCCGCATCCGCGGCAACGCCATCAGCGTGATCTTCCAGGAGCCGATGACCTCGCTGAACCCGGTGCTGAGCGTCGGCCGCCAGATCGGCGAGACCCTGCGCCTGCACCAGGGCCTGTCGCGCCGGCAAGCGGAGGAGCGGGCGGTCGAGATGCTGGCCCTCGTCGGCATCCCGGAGCCGCGGCGGCGGGTGCGGGAATACCCGCACCAGCTCTCCGGCGGGATGCGCCAGCGGGTGATGATCGCCATCGCGCTCGCTTGCTCCCCCAAACTCCTCATCGCCGATGAGCCGACCACCGCCCTCGACGTGACGATCCAGGCCCAGATCCTCGACCTGATGCGCGACCTCAAGCGCCGGGTGGGAGCGGCCATCATGCTCATCACCCACGATCTCGGCGTGGTGGCGGAGGTCGCCGACCGGGTGGTGGTGATGTATGCCGGCCGCAAGGTCGAGGAGGCGGCGGTGCGCGACCTGTTCCGCAGCCCCCGCCATCCCTACACGCGCGGCCTGATGGGCGCGGTGCCGCGCCTGGGCGCCGCCGAGTTGCCGGGCGCCGCCCGGCGCCTCGCCGAGATCCCCGGCATGGTGCCGAGCCTGAAGACCCGCATCGACGGCTGCGTCTTCGCCGGCCGCTGCCCCGCCGTCACGGACCTCTGCCGCAGCCACGCCCCGGCCCTGGAGCCGAAGGCGCCGGGCCACCTCGCCGCCTGCCACTATGCGCCGAAGGACGCGCTCGCCGCGTGAGCCAGCCCCTCCTCGCCGTCAACGACCTGCGCAAGCACTTCCTCCTCGGCGGCGGCCTGCTCGGCCGCAATGCTCGCAGCCTCAAGGCGGTGGACGGCGTCTCGTTCACCCTGGAGAAGGGCGAGACCCTGTCCCTCGTCGGCGAATCCGGCTGCGGCAAGTCGACGGTCGCCCGCAGCCTGATGCGGCTGTTTCCGCCCACCTCCGGCCAGGTGGTGCTCGGAGGTACACGCATCGACGATCTCTCAGCAGGCGCCCTGCGCCCCCTGCGCCGGCGGATTCAGATGGTGTTCCAGGACCCGTTCTCCTCGCTCAATCCCCGGATGCGGGTGCGCGACATCCTGGCCGAGCCGATCCGCAATTTCGGCCTCGCCAAGAGCCGCCTCGATCTCGACGGGCGCCTCGCCGCCCTGATGGAGCGGGTCGGCCTGCCGCGTGAGGCCCTGTCGCGGTTTCCGCACGAATTCTCCGGCGGCCAGCGCCAGCGCATCGGCATCGCCCGGGCGCTTGCCGCCGAGCCGGACCTGATCATCTGCGACGAGGCGGTCTCGGCGCTCGACGTCTCGGTCAAGGCGCAGATCGTCAACCTGCTCCAGGACCTGCAGGCGGAGCTGGATTTGGCGCTGCTGTTCATCTCGCACGACCTCGCCATCGTCGAGCACATGACCCACCGGGTCGCGGGGATGTATCTCGGCAAGATCGTCGAGATCGGGCCGCGCCGGAATATCTTCCTGGCGCCGCGGCACCCCTACACGAGAGCGCTGCTCTCCGCCGTGCCGGTGCCGGAGCCCGGTGCCGGGCGCTCCCGCATCGTGCTGCGCGGCGACGTGCCGAGCCCGATCGACCCGCCGAGCGGCTGCCGCTTCCACACCCGCTGCCCGCATGCCTTCGAGCGCTGCCGCATCGAGGAGCCGCGGCTCGATGCCGTCGGCGGCGACCATTTCGCGGCCTGCCACCTCGATGGTGCCGCCCTGCCGGCGCAAGCCGCGTGACCGGCCCGTCCTATGTCATCATCAGGGAAAGAACCGTGCAGCACGAGCTGATCCTGCGGGGCGCCCGCATCATCGATCCGTCGCAGAACCACGACGGCATCGCCGACGTCGCCTTCAGCAATGGCCTCGTCTCGGGCTTCGGCCGCGACCTGCCCGTCGGGGAGGAGACGGAGGTCCGGGAGATGAACGGGGCGATCGTCACCCCGGGCCTCATCGACCTGCACACCCACGTCTACTGGGGCGGCACCTCGCTCGGCATCGACGCCGACGAATTCTGCCGGCTGTCGGGCGTCACCACCTCGGTCGATACCGGCAGCGCCGGCCCCGGCAATTTCCCGGGCTTCCGCAAGCACGTGATCGAGCGCTCCGAGGCCCGGATCCTCGCCTACCTGCACGTCTCCTTCGCGGGCATCTACGGCTTCTCGAAGACCGTGATGGTCGGCGAGAGCCAGGACATGCGCCTGATGGCGCCCCGCGAGGCGGTGGCGGTGGCGGTGGCCAACCGCGACGTGATCGTCGGCATCAAGGTCCGGGTCGGTGCCCACGCCTCGGGCACGCAAGGGACTGCGCCCCTCGAGATCGCCCTCCAGGTCGCCGCGGAGACCGGCCTGCCGCTGATGGCCCATATCGACGAGCCGCCGCCGAGCTACGAGGCGGTGCTGGCGATGCTGCGCCCCGGCGACGTGCTCACCCATGCCTTCCGACCGTTCCCGAATTCGCCGGTGACGGCGCAAGGTGCGGTGAAGCCCGCGGTGCGGGAGGCGCGGGCGCGCGGCATCCTGTTCGACATCGGCCACGGCAAGGGCTCCTTCGCCTTCAGGACTGCCCGCGCCATGCTGGCCGGCGGCTTCCTGCCGGACACGATCTCGTCGGATGTCCACGCGCTCTGCATCGACGGCCCGGCCTTCGACCAGGTCACCACGATGTCGAAGATGCTCTGCCTCGGCATGAGCCTGAACGAGGTGATCGCCGCCTCGACGGTGAACGCCGCGGTCGCGCTCCAGCGCATGGAATACGGCAGCCTGAGGATCGGGTCGCTCGGCGACGCGACGGTGCTGGCCGTGCGGGAGGGCGCGTTCGACTACGTCGACGTGCTGGGCGAGCACATGACCGGGGATCGGCGCATCACCGCGGAGGGCGTGGTGCTGCGCGGGCAGTGGTGGCATCCGGCGTGAGGGCGTCGTCCCCAGACCTGTGCCGCTGAGCCGCCATCACGGATCCTCTCCCGTTCCGGGCCCGGAACGGGAGAGGAGCTTGATACGAAATCGGAGGGCGCGCGTCTCACGCCGTGAAGCGCTCTCGAGACCGCCTCACCCTCCGGGCGCGAACAACTCCCGCTCCGCCTCCACCACCGTGTAGATGTGCTCGGCGACCGCGCGGATGCGGGCGAGGTCGCGGCTGTCGGCGTGCATCATCAGCCAGAAGCTGCGGGTGAGCGACACCGCATCCGGCAGCACGCAAGCGAGGTCGCGGCGCCCGGCGGCCATGAAGCAGGGCAGCACCGCGAGGCCTAACCCCGCCACCGTCGCCTGCAACTGGGCATTCAGGTTGGCGCTGCGCAGCCGCGGGCCGGGGGCCCGCGGGCGCCGG
>JAEWKL010000012.1 GCA_023386115.1 Pseudomonadota bacterium | reverse complement strand
CCCCCGGACGGTGCCGTCCGGGGGCGCTGCATCGGGCCGAGGACCGGACGCGGAGGCTACCGCGCCGGCTCCGGCTCGCCGTGGTGATCGTCGACCCCGCGCCAGCGGTTGATGCGGATCAGGATGTTGCGGATCACCACGTAGAAGACCGGGGTCAGGAACAGGCCGAAGATCGTCGCCCCGAGCATGCCGAACAGCACCGCCGTGCCGAGCGCCTGACGCATTTCCGCACCGGGGCCGGTGGCGAAGGCGAGCGGCACCACGCCGAGGATGAATGCGAAGGCGGTCATCAGGATCGGCCGCAGGCGCAGGCGGCAGGCCTCGACGGCGGCCGCGACCGGGCCGCGGCGCTCGCTCTCCTCGATCTGGTGGGCGAACTCGACGATCAGGATCGCGTTCTTGGCCGCCAGGCCGATGAGCACGATGAGGCCGATCTGGGTCAGGATGTTGTTGTCCTGGGCCCGGAACTGCACGCCGGCCAGCGCCGCGAGCACGCCCGTCGGCACCACGAGCAGGATCGAGAGCGGCAGTGCCCAGGATTCGTACTGCGCGGCGAGCACCAGGAAGACCAGCAGCACGCCGAGCGCGAAGACGTAGATCGCCGTGTTGCCGACCGCCTTCTCCTGGAACGCGATCTCGGTCCATTCGAAGCTCATGCCGTCGGGCAGGGTCTGGCGGGCGAGCTTCTCCATCGCCTCGAGGGACTGGCCCGAGGACACGCCCGGCCGCGAATCGCCCTGCACCGGGATCGAGTAGTACAGGTTGTAGCGCTGGACGATCTGCGGACCCGAGATGTCGCGGATGTTGGCCAGCGTTCCCATCGGCACCAGCGCGCCGGTCGAGGACCGGACCTTCAGCCGCTCGATATCCTCCTTCTCCATCCGGTACTTGGCGTCGGCCTGGGCCCGGACCTGGTAGATGCGCCCGAAGGTGTTGAAGTCGTTGACGTAGGCGCCGCCGAGATTGACCTGCAGCGTCGAGAACACGTTGGCGAGCGGCACGTTCAGCATCCGCGCCACCGTGCGGTCGATGTCGAGGTAGAGCTGCGGCGTGTCGTTGCCGAAGGTGGTGAAGACGCGGGTGAGCGCCGGGTCGCGGTTGGCGGCGCCGATGAGATCCCCTGAGACCTGGAGCAGGCGGGCGATATCCGAGCCCTCGCGGCTCTGCACCTGCATCTTGAAGCCGCCGGCATTGCCGAGACCCCGCACCGGCGGCGGCGGGATCGCGATGATCCGCGCCTCCTGCATCGGCGCCGTCTTGGCGAGCACGTCCTGCAGGATCTTGCCCGCCGTGCGGCCCTTGGCCAGGCGCTCGGCGAAGGGCTTGAGCGGCAGGAACATCACCGCGCCGTTGGTGGTGTTGGTGAAGGTCGCGCCGTCGAAGCCCGCGATGACGACGGTGTTGCCGACGCCGTCGATGTCGAGGGAGCGGCGCGACACCTCCTGCACCACCGCCGTGGTGCGCTCCAGCGCGGAGCCCGGCGGCAGCTGAACCACCACCAGCAGGTAGCCCTGGTCCTGGAGCGGAATGAAGCCCGTCGGCGTGGTGCGGACGAGGTGCAGCACGCCGTAGATCACGCCGGCATAGAGCAGCAGCATCGCGAGCAGCGGGACCAGCCGCCCGGTGAGGAAGCGGATCGTCGCCGCATAGGCGTTCGCCGTCGCGTCGAAGGCGCGGTTGAAGGTGTTCGCCGCCCAGGACCCGAAGCGCGCCAGGAAGAAGCGCGGCCGGTGGTGCTCGGAATGGGGCTTCAGCAGCAGCTTGCAGAGCGCCGGCGACAGCGTCAGCGAGTTGAACATCGAGATGATGGTCGAGGCCGCGATGGTGAGCGCGAACTGCCGGTAGAACTGGCCCGAGATGCCCGGGATGAAGGCGGTCGGGATGAACACCGCCGACAGCACGAGGGCGATCGCGACGACCGCGCCGCCGACCTCGTCCATGGTCTTGTGGGCCGCCTCGCCGGGCGAGAGCCCCTCGGCCATGTTGCGCTCGACGTTCTCCACCACCACGATCGCATCGTCGACCACGATGCCGATGGCGAGCACGAGGCCGAACAGCGTCAGGTTGTTGAGCGAGAAGCCGAGCAGCGCCATCACCGCGAAGGTGCCGACGAGCGAGACCGGGATCGCGATGATCGGGATGATCGCGGTGCGCCAGCTCTGCAGGAAGACCAGGATCACCACCACGACGAGGACGATCGCCTCGCCGAGCGTCTTGTAGACCTCGTGCACCGACTCGGCGATGAACTCGGTCGGGTTGTAGGCGATCTTGTATTCGAGGCCGGGCGGGAAGTCCTTGGCCAGGGTCTTCATCAGCGCCTGGACCTGCTCGGCCGCCTGGAGGGCGTTGGTGCCGGGACGCTGGAACACGCCGATGCCGATGGCCGGCTGGCCGTTGAGGAACGACTTCGTCGTGTAGTCCTTCTGGCCGAGCTCGACCCGGGCGATGTCGGAGATCCGCACCAGGCGCCCCTCGGACGCCTTGACGATCACCTTGCGGAACTCGCTCGGGTCCTGGAACCGGCCTTGCGTCTGCACGGTGAGCTGGAACGCCTGGCTCGAGGGGGCCGGCGGCGCGCCGAGCGCGCCGGAGGCCACCTGGACGTTCTGCTCCTGCAGCGCGTTGATCACGTCGGTGGTCGAGAGCTGGTAGGAGGCGAGCTTGTTCGGGTCGATCCACAGCCGCAGCGCGTATTCCGAGCCGCCGAACACCGTGATGTCGCCGACGCCGTTGAGGCGCAACATCGGATCGCGAAGGCGCAGGTAGATGTAGTTGGCGAGGTAGTTCTGGTCGAAGGTGCCGTCGGGCGACAGCACGTGCACGACCATCATCAGGTCGGGCGACGACTTGCGGACCGTGACGCCGAGGTTGCGCACGTCGCCGGGCAGGCGCGGCTGGGCGACCGAGAGCCGGTTCTGGACCAGCACGTTGGCGATGTCGAGGTTGGTGCCGAGCGCGAAGGTGACGGTCAGCTGCATGTTGCCGTCGTTGGTCGACAGCGACGACATGTACAGCATGTTGTCGACGCCGTTGATCTCCTGCTCGATCGGCGTCGCGATGGTGGCCGCCACCGTCTCGGCATTGGCGCCCGGATAGGAGGCGCGCACCACCACGGTCGGCGGCACGATCTCGGGATACTGCGAGACCGGCAGCGAGATGTACGAGACGTAGCCGATGATCAGGATGACGATCGAGGTCACCGAGGCGAAGATCGGCCGGTCGACGAAGAAATGGGCAAAACGCATCGGTGGGCCTCTCGCGCCCTCACGCGGGCGGGGCGCCCCCTGGGGGGCACTGGCGTCCTGATGGAGCGCCGCCCGACGAGGCGGCGCATCTCGGATTACTGGCGGACCGGCGGCAGTTCCTTGACCTCGGGCGTGACCTTGGCGCCCGGGCGCACCCGGGTGAGGCCGGTGACCACGATGGTCTCGTCGCCCTTGAGCCCGTCGCGCACCACCCGGTAGCCGTCGATCTTCGGGCCCGGGCGGATGTTGCGCGGCTGGACCACGTTGTCCGGGCCGACGACGTAGACGAGGCGCTTGTCCTGGTTGGCGCCGATCGCGTCGTCGGGGATCAGCACGCCGCGATAGGGCTTGGAGGCCGGCATGCTGACGATGCCGAACAGGCCGGGCTTGATGAACCGGTCCGGGTTCTCGACGGTGGCGCGCAGGAGCACCGTGCCGGTCGCCTCGTCGACCCGGTTGTCGACGAAGTTGAGCACGCCCTTGCGGGTCGGCTTGTCCTCGCCGGTGAGCGCCACCAGGATCGGCACCGTGTGCTCGTTCTGGGTCGCCCCCATGCCGATGCGCAAAGTCCCCTGATAGGCCAGGAACGAGCGCTCATCGACCGTGAACGAGAAGTAGATCGGATCGAGGGAGACGATGGTGGTCAGCATCGTCTGGTCGGTGATGACGATGTTGCCCTCGGTGACGTTGCGCTGCGAGATCCGCCCGTCGATCGGCGAGCGCACCTCGGTGAAGTCGTAGTTGAGCTGGGCCTGGCGCAGGGCCGCGGTGGCGTTGTCGACGTCGGCCTGGGCCGTCAGCGAGTTCTGCCGGCGCTGGTCGGTGACCTGCTCGGAGATGTTTCCGGAGCGGCTCAGCGTCTGGGCGCGCTCGAGGTCGGTCTGGGTGAAGTTCAGCCGGGCCTTGGCCGAATCGAGGGCCGCCGTCGCCTGGTCGAGGGCCGCCTTGTAGGGCCGCCGGTCGATGGTGAAGAGCAGGTCGCCCTTCTTCACCACGGCGCCGTCCTGGAAGTGGATCTTCTGGAGGTAGCCGGTGACCCGGGCCCGCACCTCGACGAACTCGATCGCGTTGAAGCGACCGGTGAAGTCGTCGTGCTCCACCACCTCCTTGACCACGGGCTTGGCGACCGTGACCGTCGGGGGCGGCCCGCCGGGCGCCTGGGCCCACGCCGGGACACCGGCCATCAGCAGGAGCGCCGGGATCACCGCCGCCAGCCTCAGCCTGCGCATACTCGTTCTCCCGTTCATCTCGTGCTTGCGGCCCGTCGGAGGCGCGGAGCGATGACCTGAGGGCGCATCCGCGTCGTGGGCCTGGCCCCGAACGGGACCCGCGCCGCTCCGCGGCGCGGCCCGCCCAGGGGCCTCAAGGAAGGCGAACCGCCCGCGGGCGGGATGGTCGTGTCAGCTATTCCACGGTCTCGCCGGCATTGGCCCAATCCTTGAACCCGCCGGCATAATGCTCGGCCAGGGGGATGCCCTGGCTCTGGAGGTAGTGCAGCGCCCGCGCGGAGCGCACGCCGGCAGCGCAGGACAGGACCGGCCGGCGGCCATCCGCGGCGATCAGCGCCTGCAACCGCTCGACGTCGAAGCGCGAGAGCGGGAAGGACACCGAGCCCGGGATGTGGCCCGCTTCGAACTCGTTGGGCTCGCGTACGTCGATCAGCAGGACGGATCCGTCCGCCAAGCCGCTCTTTACCGCATCCCGATCCCAATCGACGATGGCCATTGTCTCACCCGAACGTCGACCCAGCGCCGACCCGCAACAGTAAACGGCGCGCCCGACACTTGTCACCGCGACGCGACGGAGCGGTGACGAATGCGATAAATCATCATCGCTCAGCGTTGCAAGAGCGACCCTCCGGGGAGCGGGTTCCGTCTTGTGCGCTGCCGCACAGTCCGGATTCGGCTTACCGCCCGCCACTGTGTAGGAAGGCGGGCGACTGCGTCCCCATTGGCAGGACCTGACCGTCCCAGGCTCCATCGTTCAAGGCTTCATGCGCCCGCATCCCGTCGCTCTCGACCTCACCCGCCTCGTCACACGCCTGCGCCACGCGAGCCCGACGGGGATCGACCGCGTCGATCTGGCCTATGCCCGGCATCTCCTGGCCCAGCCCGGCCCGCGCTTCGGCGTCGTCTCGACGCCGCTCGGCCCGAAGGTGCTCGACCGGGCCCAGATGGCGGGCCTCGTCGAGGCGGCCTTGGCGGCCTGGACCGAGGAGGTCACGGCCGGCGACGACCCTGTCTACCGCGCCCTCGCGGGCCGGCTCGGCCTGCCGGTGCCCGAAGCGGGCACGCTGCCCGAGGCGGGCTCGGCTTCCGCGCGGCCGGACGG
>JAEWKL010000892.1 GCA_023386115.1 Pseudomonadota bacterium | reverse complement strand
GGCATGACAGCCACAATCTCTGCGTCGTCGGCGCCGATCCGGAGGCGATGGCGCGGGCGATCGGCCGGCTGATCGCCCTGCAGGGAGGGTTCGTGGTGGCGGACGAGACCGGCATCCTGGCCGAGCTGGCGCTGCCGATCGCCGGCCTGATGAGCGATCTGCCCTTCGAGACGGTGCGCGACGCCCTGCCGCCCTTGCGCGAGGCGGCCCGCCAGCTCGGCTGCACCCTGCCCGAGCCGTTCCTGCAGGTGGCCTTCCTGCCGCTGCCGGTGATCCCGCACCTGAAGATCACCGATCGGGGCCTCGTCGACGTCGACCGCATGACAATCCTGTGACCAGCCCGACGATCCTGTGACATCCGCTCTGAAAACGTTTTCACGATCCGTGGCCCGACGCGTTGCGTTCGCGGCGAACCGCCTTTAAGCCGGGGCGACTTTCTGCTGCGATGCAGCAAGATCGAGGCGGGGAAGGGTGGCAGGAATGGCCGAGATGATCCGCGCAGCGCATCCGGGCGAGGTCGCGATCCTGGACGGGATCGCCGAGATCGCGCCCGGCTTCGACCTGATCCTGTGTGACGTCTGGGGCGTGCTGCATGACGGCATGCGCGCTCACCAGGCGGCGGGCGAGGCGCTGACGCGCTTTCGCGCCCTGCCGGGCCCGCGGCCGCGCCGGGTGGTGCTGCTCTCGAACGCACCGCGGCCCGGCAGCGCCGTGCAGGGGCTGCTCGACGGGTTCGGGGTGCCCCGCACCGCCTACGACGCCATCGTCACCTCGGGCGACCTCACCCGCCGGCTGATGGCGGAGCGGGCGGATGCGCCGATGCATCATGTCGGGCCCGACCGCGACCTGCCGCTCTTCGACGGCCTCGACCTCGCCCGCGGCGGTCCGGACGAGGCCGCCCACGTGGTCGTCACCGGCCTTCTCGACGACGAGACCGAGACGGCGGCGGATTACCGTGCCGTGCTCGAGCCCTGGGCGGCGCGCGGCGTGACCCTGATCTGCGCCAATCCCGACCTCGTGGTCGAGCGCGGCGACCGGCTGATCCCCTGTGCCGGCGCCGTCGCGGCGCTCTACGAGGAGATGGGGGGCGCGGTGGTCTATGCCGGCAAGCCGCACGTCCCGGTCTACGAGGCGGCGCTCGCGACGGCGGAGGCGCTGGACGGCGGTGCTCCCCTCCCCCTCGACCGGGTGCTCGCCATCGGCGACGCGATCCGCACCGACATCGCCGGCGCAAGGGCCTTCGGCGTTGCGTCGCTTCTGGCCGCACGCGGCATCCACGCCGAGGAGCTAGGGGTCGCCGCGGGCGCGCCGCTCGGCGACATCGCCCACTGGCTCGAAGCGCAGTCCGTGCATCCGGACGGCGTGATCGACCTGCTGCGCTGGTAGCCACGGCAACGGACCGGGGCGCGGCGCGCCGCTTCCCGGTCCGGTATCGTCGCGACGATCCCCGCTCAGGAGAACAGGGCGTCGATCGCGTCCTGCGGGGTCGCCGGCCCCTTGAGCTGCGGTCCGTTGAGCAGCAGAGCCTCGGCGCGGGCCTTGCGGCGGGCCTCCTCCGCGTCGTGCTCGGCCTCGCCGTCGCGCACGTTCACCACGGTGGAGAACTGCGACAGTCGCTTCTCGAGCTGGCCCAACGCCTCCACCACCTTGGAGATGCGCTGGCCGGTAATGTCCTGGAAGGTGCAGGCCTCGAAGATGTCGCCGATATGCGCCTCGACCTGGCCGCGATACTCGTCGAGGGTCTTGGCCTTGATGGCCAGCATCGCCTCGGCCGATTCCATGATGCGGTTGGTGGCGCTGGCGGTGGCGGCGACGACGCTGCCGAGCTCGTCATGCGCCATCGGGATGCGGTCCCGGGTGAGCTCCTGGGCGCGCAGAGCCGCGATGCCCCGCTTGAGCTTGGTGATGTAGTCGGCGATCTCGAGCAGCTCGGTCACCGGGATCGCCTGACCCGCCGGTTCGGTCCTGGTCGCGCGAGCCATGGGCGCCTCTTGGCCGCCCAGCAGCCGGTTGAGGGCGGATCGCGGCCCCGCCGTCATCTGCCTGAGCACGTGATCGCTCCCCGCGAATGGGTTGTTCTCGGATCGGATGTCCCGAGTCGGGGCATCTCAAGGCAGGTCGTCTGATGCGCAGGTATCCTGGGCGCAGCTCTTGCCACAGGACCGACCGGGCCGGTGGGCGGTCCGGCGCGGGAGGCGCGGCCGGCCTTTCGGCTCAGGCCGCACGATCCCGCGCCCGAGAGACGCACCCCGTCACCGAGCCGGCGTGATCACGCGCCGCAGACTGCCTCGATCTTGGTCTTCAGGGTCTGGGCGTTGAAGGGCTTCACGATATAGTTGTTCACGCCGGCCTTCTTCGCCGCGATGACGTTCTCGGTCTTCGACTCGGCGGTGACCATGATGAACGGCGTGGTGCGCAGGGCGTCGTCGGCCCGGACGTGACGCAGCAGCTCGTACCCCGTCATCGGCTCCATGTTCCAGTCGGAGATCACGAGGCCGTACTTCTTCGTCTTCAGCTTCGCCAGGGCGCCGGTGCCGTCGGAGGCATCGTCGACGTCCTCGAAGCCAAGCTGCTTCAGCAGGTTGCGGATGATGCGGACCATCGTCTGGTAGTCGTCCACGACGAGGATCGGCATGCCGAGGTCAAGGGCCATGGTTACGGCTCCGTTCGCGGGCGCGACGCATCCCCGTGCGCGACGAACCCCGCTTGGATCATCAGGGGAAGCACCGGGTGGCGCTTCTGATCTCAGCTTGTAAGTCTACCCCCTTGAGAAGGGGTTAATCCGCCCGGCAGCGATTGCCCGGATCGATTGCCGAGATCGACGGCCCACCTCTCGGCCGCCCGGTCTTCCGCTTCATCCCGGCCCCCCTTGCGGCTTGACCCACGGGGCGGATTTCGACAGGGTCCGGCCGCCTTCACAGAGCCCCCTGCGCCGTCAGCCAAGGACCCGGAATGCCGCGCGACGAGACTGCCCCGCGCCCCGTCGCGTCGCCCTTCCCCATCCACCGCGACGGCGAGCCGGTGCCCGCGGGTCTGGACGGCGCGGTGGCGGCGCTCGGCAATTTCGACGGCATCCACCAGGGCCACCGCGCCTTGATCGCGGCGGTACGGGAGCTGGCGGCGGATCTTGGCCGGCCGAGCGCGGTCCTCACCTTCGAGCCGCATCCGCGGGCCTTCTTTTCTCCCGATACGGCGATGTTCCGCCTCACCGGCGAGGCGGGCAAGCTCGCGGTGCTGCGGCGGCTCGGGGTCGACGGTGCCTTCGTGCGCCGCTTCGACGCGGCATTGGCCGGGACGAGCGCGGCGGCCTTCGTGGCCGACACCCTGAAGGGGGAGCTCGGCCTGTCGGGCGTGGTGATCGGGCACGATTTCCATTTCGGCCGCGGTCGCGAGGGCACGCCGGCGATGCTGGAGGCGCTCTGCGCCGAGAACGGGCTCGCTTGCCGGATCGTGCCGGCCGTGGCGGCGGGAGGCGGCGAGGCGCCGGTCTCGTCGAGCGCGATCCGGACTGCCCTGGAGGCGGGCGACGTCGCCACCGCCAACCACCTCCTCGGCTATCGCTGGTTCGTCGAGGGCGAGGTGCGCCACGGCGACAAGCGCGGCCGCACCCTCGGCTTCCCGACCGCCAACGTGGCCCTGGATGCCTGCGCGCTCGCCCACGGCATCTACGCGGTGCGCGCCCGCTTGAGCGATGGCAGGGTGCGCGAGGGCGTCGCGAGCTACGGCCGCCGCCCGACCTTCGACGACGGAGCGCCGCTCCTCGAGACCACCCTGTTCGACTTTTCCGGCGACCTCTACGGCCAGTGCATCGCGGTGGAGTTCGTCGGCTTCATCCGCGGCGCGGCACGATTCGACAGCGCCGAGGCGCTCGTCGCCCGCATGCACGAGGATGCGGCCGAGGCGAAGCGGATGCTGGCCGAGGACCGCACGCCCTCGATGCTGGCGTGACTTGGCTGGCGTGACTTGGCCGGCGTGACCTGCGCGGACCGGCTTGCCGGAGCTGACTCGGCCGGGGTGATATGCCGGTTACCTGAGCGCTATTCCGGGATGAACTCGCGGATCGGCGCCTCGGTGTCGGCGTCCCGCCCCCGCTGGCGCTTGGTGCGGCGCATCGTTCCCCTGTCCTCGTCGGGGATCAGCAGCGGGTCGGTCGGCGTCACCGTGCCGGTCACGTCGATATCCTCCGGGGTCGGCCGAGTCGGCACCTTTCGCTCCAAGGCGGCGGCCGGGACGGTCGACAGGGTAGCGAGCACGAGGGCGGAGAGCAGGGTCCGCGTGGCCAAGATCGTCATGGCGAAGCTCCGGATTCACTGAGCCTGTCCGTCAACCGTGCGGCGCCGTGCCCCGTTCCGGCCCTCTTCACCAGACCATCATGGCTCCTCTGACCGATCTCGGCGTCGCGATTGCGCTGTTCGCCTCGACCAACATCGACGACGTCTTCGTGCTGATCGGCTTCTTCTCCGATCCGCGCTACCGCCCGCGCCAGATCGTCATCGGGCAATGCCTCGGGATCGCCGCCTTGGTCCTGGCCTCGCTCGTCGGCGCGCTCCTCTCCCTGGTCGTGCCCCCGGCCTGGCTCGGCCTCCTCGGCCTCGTCCCGGTCGCCCTGGGCTTTCGCCGCCTTCTCGCCCTGCGGGCCGACGCCGAGGACGAGCCTGCGACCTGGACGGCTTCCATCGGCAACGCGCTCGCGATGGCTGGGGTGACGATCGCCCATGGCGGCGACAATCTCGGCATCTACATCCCGGTCTTCGCCACCTCGTCGGGCCCCCGGCTCGGCCTGTTCGTCGCCGTCTTCGCCGTCATGACGGCGCTCTGGCTCGGCCTCGCCCACTGGCTCGTGCGCCACCCGGCCCTGGGAGCCCCGATCCGCCGGATCGGCCGGATCGCGACGCCTGTCGTGCTGATCGGGATCGGGGTGATGGTGCTGGTCGAGGCCGGGACGCTGTCGTGGGTCATGGGGTTGCGATCAGGCGGATGAGATGCGTGGCGTTCGGCTCGGCGGCGCCCACGAACCCGAGGCGCCGGTAGAACGCCGCCGCCGCCGTCCGCAGGCGAACGACCCGGAAACGCCCCTCAGCTTCGCGAAGAAGGGCTCGCACCGGCAGGGCACCGATGCCGAGACGCCAGTGCGACGCGCGCACGTAGAGGTGTCGCAAGCGGCCGATCCCGTCATCCGCCGCGTAAGGATCGCAGTTCAGCCCGCCCACGGCGACGAATCGGCCACCGTGCCAGGCTCCCAGCAGCCTCTCCCCCGGTCGGTCGAAGCGATTCACGCCCGTTGCATGGTCCTCGAACAGGCGGCGCACGAAATCGATGCGCGGCGTCTCGGCTTCTGCGCGAAGAGGCTCGGCGCCGGGGCCGAGCGTGGTGAGGGCAGCGATCGGGAGATCGGCCAGCGTGGGATGCGCCGCGATCACCGGGTCGGACTTCGATGTCAAAACTCGACCTCCCGTAATCCGCCATCGCGCGAGGGCCATCGCGCGAGGGTAAGTCCATTGCCGTCAGCGGTGCAGACATGAGCATCCGGGCGAAGGACGGGACTTGCGACGAAGACGTCCGATCGATCCGATGCGCCTCCCCATCGGCCGAGCCGCGCCGCAACACGTATCGGCATTGCCCGATCGTCTCGCCGCGCGGCCGAGAGAGGATCGATCCGGCACCGCACGGGATGAAGCCGAGCTTCGTGAGCACCCGTCCCGAGGCTGGGTTGTCGATCGCGTGCCCGGCCCGCAGCACCGTCACGCCGACGACCACGAACGCGACGCGGACGAGTGCGGCCGCCGCCTCGGATGCATAGCCGCGGCCCCACGCGGCGCGATCGAACCAATAGCCGAGATGGGCCTCGCCCCCTGTGATCCCGTCGATGTCGACCACGCCGATGAATGCGCCGTCGCGCTCGACGGCGAAACGACAGGCCTCTCCCGCCTCCCACTCGCGCCGGTGAGCGGTGAACCACCGCTCGGTCTCGCGTCGATCGGGCGGGAACGACGCCCGACTCAGCATCCTTGCCACTTCCCAGTCCGATCGGATGGCGACGGCCCGGGCGGCGTCGGCGGGCCGCGTCGGACGCAGGACGAGTCGTCCGGTCGCGATCATGCAGGAAGGAATCGGCATGGCGGGACGGCTCGCTGGTGGGATGTCGAGACTGACGCAACGATACCACGCCTGTCATGGAGGGCCGAACCGCGTCGGCCGGTCCGCCGCAACACCCCGCTTCCCCCGCCCGCCCACCGCTGCTAGAAGCGCCGGATGACCGAATCGCACCCGCGCTGCGTCGCCATCCGGCGAATTACGAGC
Source organism: Pseudomonadota bacterium (assembly GCA_023386115.1). Lineage (GTDB taxonomy): Bacteria > Pseudomonadota > Alphaproteobacteria > Rhizobiales > Beijerinckiaceae > Methylobacterium. The sequence continues at coordinate 5,584 of JAEWKL010000892.1, read as the reverse complement.
CCGGCTTCCGCCTGAGGGCCGCTCGCGGCCGCGCGGAAGGCCGGGTTGCTGCCGTTTTAAGCCGCGATTCCTTCGAGGCCCGGGTCGGTTCGTACCGGCTCGGTGCCCGTCAGACGAGCCTTGAATCCCCCATGACCGAGCAAAAGCCTGCCGCCGGGCGCGACTATTCCGAGACCCTGTTCCTGCCGGTCACCGCGTTCCCGATGCGGGCCGGCCTGCCGCAGCGCGAGCCGGAGATCCTGGAGCGCTGGGCCCGCACCAACCTCTATGGCCGCATCCGCGAAGCCGCGGCCGGGCGGCCGAAATTCGTGCTCCACGACGGCCCGCCCTACGCCAACGGCCACATCCATATCGGCACGGCGCTCAACAAGATCCTGAAGGACATCGTCGTCCGCACGCAAGGCGCGCTCGGCTACGATGCCAACTACGTCCCGGGCTGGGATTGCCACGGCCTGCCGATCGAGTGGAAGATCGAGGAGCAGTACCGCGCCGCCGGCCGCAACAAGGACGAGGTGCCGGTGGTCGAGTTCCGGCGCGAGTGCCGGACCTTCGCCGAGCACTGGCTGTCGGTGCAACGGGACGAATTCAAGCGCCTCGGCGTCACCGGCGACTGGGACCACCCCTACCTGACCATGGCCTATCCGGCCGAGGCCGCGATCGCCCGCGAGCTGATGACCTTTGCCACCACCGGCCAGCTCTATCGCGGCTCGAAGCCGGTCATGTGGTCGGTGGTCGAGAAGACCGCGCTCGCCGAGGCCGAGGTCGAGTACGAGGACCACGTCAGCGACACCATCTGGGCCGCCTTCCCGGTCGTCGCGTCGAAGACGGCTCCGGACCTGCAAGGCACCCGCGTCGTCATCTGGACCACCACCCCCTGGACGATCCCGGCCAATCGGGCCGTCGCCTATTCCAAAAAAGTGTCGTACGGATTGTATCGTGTCGTTGCTGCTCCTCAAGAGAACTGGTCTCAACCTGGTGTTCGTTACGTTGTTGCTGACAAACTGGCGGGCGACGTCTTCAAGGCAGCGCGCGTCGAGGCTTACGAGCGACTGAGCGACGTCTCCGCGGACGACCTCGCCGGCCTGACCCTGGCGCATCCCCTGGCGGGCTGGAACGACGGGTACGGCCACGCCGTGCCGATGCTGGAGGGCGAGCACGTCACCGACGAGGCCGGCACCGGCTTCGTCCACACGGCGCCGAGCCACGGCCGCGAGGATTTCGAGGTCTGGATGGCCCATGGCCGCCAGTTGCGCGAACGGGGCATCGAGACGGCGATCCCCTACACGGTCGATGCCGACGGCGTGCTGACCGAGGCCGCTCCCGGCCTGACCGGCAAGCGCGTCCTCGACGAGAAGGGCCAGAAGGGCGACGCCAACAAGGCGGTGATCGCCGCGCTGACCGAGGCCGGGACGCTCGTCGGCCGCGGCACGCTCAAGCACAGCTATCCGCATTCCTGGCGCTCGAAGAAGCCGGTCATCTTCCGCAACACGCCGCAATGGTTCATCGCCCTCGACAAGCCGGTGGCGACGCTGAACGGCGCCACCTTGCGCGACGTGGCCCTGCGCGAGATCGCCGTGACCCAGTGGGTGCCGCCGCAGGGGCAGAACCGCATCACCGGCATGATCGCCAACCGCCCGGACTGGGTGGTGTCGCGCCAGCGCGCCTGGGGCGTGCCGATCACGGTGTTCGTGAACCGCGAGACCGGCGAGATCCTTCGCGACGAGACGGTCAATGCCCGCATCCACGCCGCCTTCGCGGCGGAGGGGGCGGATGCCTGGTTCACCGATGCCGACGGCGCCCGGTTCCTCGCACCGGACTACGACCCGGCTTCCTACGAGAAGGTGACCGACGTCCTCGACGTCTGGTTCGATTCGGGCTCGACCCACGCCTTCACGCTGGATGACCCGAACGAGTTTCCGGGGCTCGCCGGCATCCGCCGCCGCCGCGACGGCGGGCAGGACACGGTGATGTATCTCGAGGGCTCGGACCAGCATCGCGGCTGGTTCCACTCCTCGCTGCTCGAATCCTGCGGCACCCGCGACCGCGCTCCTTACGACGTGGTGCTGACCCACGGCTTCGTCCTCGATCCCAAGGGCGAGAAGATGTCGAAGTCGAAAGGCAACGTCGTCGCGCCCCAGGACGTGATCAAGGGCTCGGGTGCCGACATCCTGCGCCTGTGGGTGGCGGCCTCGGACTACACCGACGACCTGCGCATCGGCCCGGAGATCATCAAGACCTTCTCCGAGACCTACCGCAAGCTGCGCAACTCGCTGCGCTGGATGCTGGGCACGCTCGCCCATCACCGGCCCGAGGATCGCGTCGCCCCCGACGCCATGCCGGAGCTGGAGCGCTTAATCCTGCACCGGCTCGCCGAGCTCGATACCGAGATCCGCGACGCCTTCCGCACCTTCGACACCAAGCGGGTCGTGGCGCTCCTGAACGGCTTCATGACCGGCGACCTGTCGTCGTTCTACTTCGACGTGCGCAAGGACGCGCTCTACTGTGATCCGATCTCGTCGGAGACCCGGCGGGCCGCCCTCACGGTGGTCGACGAGGTCTTCAAGCGCGTCACGGTCTGGCTCGCCCCGGTCCTCGCCTTCACGGCGGAAGAAGCCTGGCTCGCGCGCACTCCCTCCGAGACCGGCTCGGTCCATACCGAGACCCTGCCCGAGACGCCGGCATCCTGGCGCGACGAGGCGCTGGCCAAGCGCTGGGCCAAGATCCGCCGGGTGCGCCGGGTGGTGACGGGCGCCCTCGAGATCGAGCGCGCCGCCAAGCGCATCGGCGCGAGCCTGGAGGCGGCGCCGACGGTCTTCGTTGCCGATCCAGACCTGCTGGCGAGCCTGGAGGGCATCGACTTCGCGGAGGTCTGCATCACCTCCGACATCACGGTCGAGTCCGGCGAAGGACCGGCGGAGGCCTTCCGGCTCGACGAGGTCAAGGGGGTCGCGGTGGTGCCGGCCCAGGCAGCGGGCCGCAAATGTGCCCGCTCGTGGAAGGTGCTGCAAAGCGTCGGCAGCGACCCGGACTACCCGGACGTGACACCCCGCGACGCGCAGGCCCTGCGCGAGTGGGACGCGCTCCACGCCAGGGCGGCCGAGTAGGGACGGAGGATGCGTCCTCTCCCCTTCGGCCTCCTGGTCGCGCTCGTCACCCTGGTCCTCGACCAGGGGACGAAGCTCGGTCTCCTGTTCCTCGCCGATCTGCCCCTGCGCGAGCCTGTGGTGCTCGCGCCCTTCGCACAGCTGATCGTGGTGTGGAACCGCGGCGTCTCCTACGGGCTGTTCCAGCAGGATTCGGCGCTCGGGCGCTGGGTGCTGGTGGGCGTGTCGCTGGTGGCCTGCATCGCGCTCTCGGTGTGGATGGCGCGGGCCGGCAGCCGCTGGCTCGCCGGGTCGCTCGGCCTCATCGTCGGCGGGGCGATCGGCAACGCCATCGACCGCGCCGTCTACGGGGCGGTGTTCGACTTCGTCCACCTGCATGCCGGCGCCTGGTCCTGGTACGTGTTCAACGTCGCGGATGCCGGCATCGTCTTCGGTGTGGTCGGACTCCTCTACGACGGACTGGTGCTGGAGCGCCGCCGTGCCCCGGCAACGGGCGAGCAGGCCTGAAAACGCTTGTGTGTCGCGGGCGCCACGCCGTCTCCCGGCGTTGCGCCTGCTCACGGCCACGCCATACCTTCGCCCGAAACCGCCACCACCCAGGATCGCAACCAGGGGGCGGAACAGGCAAGGGGCCAGCATGCTCGACAAGCGCACGATATTCGCCGCGATGACGGTCGCGGGCCTCGCGGTCTCGTCGGCTGCGCACGCCCAGGAAGGCGTCGCGATGAAGAACGCCCTGTCGTCGATCGGACTCATCGAGCCCGAGCGGCCGACCATCACCTATCGCGAGCGCGCGCCGCTGGTGCTGCCGCCGAAGATGGACAAGGCCGCCCTGCCGCCGCCGGTCGACCGCCACGCCGTGCGCGAGGCCAACCCGCAATGGCCGACCGATCCCGAGACCGCCGCCCGCGACCGCCGCGCCGCCGAGGACCGCAAGCCGATCATCCGCGGCTATGGCGGCCGGATGAGCGACAACAACGCCACGCTGCCGATCCAGGAGATGCGGGCCGGCCGGCGCGAGGGCGCGGGGCTGGAGACCGAGCCGACCTACAAGCCGGGCGACAACGTCAAGGAGTCGTTCTGGCTCAACCCGATGCAGCTCTTCGCCGGCAAGAAGGACGAGGATCCGAACCTCCCTGACGTGGAGCCCTCCCGCGATTCGCTGACCGCCCCGCCGACCGGCTACCGCAAGCCGCCGAACGGCAAGGTCGCCCGCACCGAGCGGGGCCCGATGGGCATGAAGTCCGACCGCGAGGAGGCCGATCCCGGCGCCTACCTGCGCTCGCGCCAGTAACGTTTCCGAGATCGTCGCGAGTTTAGCCCCCGGGCCGCGCCAGCGGCCCGGGGTTTTTCTTGGTCAAGACCTGCTCCCAATGCAGGGCTTCCGGACGGATCGCCCCGAGGGCTGCCGTGGGGGCCGCCTTGGCGGAAGGGAGGTCAAGCTTCGGCTGAATTCACGGCCACGCTTCACTTGGGCCCGATCGCATCCGATCTGCGCTCGGTGCATTTCTCCGCAGTTCTCGGGTCCCCCCTGCCACAAAATGCTCTAGAACAGGGTCTCTAACGACCAGCGACCCCGGTGGCCGGCCCGCCGGCCGGCTCGGACGCCCCGCTGGCCCGTGACTCGCATGAGCCGCAAGCCTCTCTTAAGCGAGCCGGTTCACGATCCAACACGGGTGGCCCGTCCGGCTGCCCGGCTAAGGTAGATCAGGATGCCCCCATACAGGATGCGCCCCGCCCCCGGCCTCGTCTGCCCCGTCAGCGCCACCCTGCGCACCGACGCGGCGCCCTTCGGCCGAGCGGAGGCGGGCGGTCCCGAAGTGGCGTCCTTCGTGCTCGACAACGGCCTCGACGTCGTGGTGGTGCCCGACCATCGGGCCCCCGTGGTCACGCACATGGTCTGGTACCGCAACGGCTCGGCGGATGATCCGCTCGGCCAGTCCGGCATCGCCCACTTCCTCGAGCATCTGATGTTCAAGGGCACCGAGACCCATCCGGTCGGTGCGTTCTCGAAGGCGGTGTCGAGCTTGGGCGGCCAGGAGAACGCCTTCACGTCGTTCGACTACACCGCGTACTTCCAGCGCGTCGCCCGCGAGAACCTCAAGACGATGATGAGCTTCGAGGCCGACCGGATGACCGGCCTGATCCTCGACGACGCGGTGGTGGCGCCCGAGCGCGACGTGGTGCTGGAGGAGCGCCGGATGCGGGTCGAGACCGACCCGGCGGCGCAGCTCTCCGAGGCGATGGCGGCTTCGCTGTTCGTGCACCACCCCTACGGCATCCCGATCATCGGCTGGATGCACGAGATCGAGGAGTTGAACCGCACCCACGCCCTCGATTATTACCGCCGCTTCTACACCCCGGAGAACGCCATCCTGGTCGTCGCCGGCGACGTCACCGCCGACGAGGTCCGGCGGCTGGCCGACGACACCTACGGCGTGGTCGCCCCCCGGGGCGCCCGGCCGCAGCGGGTGCGGCCG
>JAEWKL010000890.1 GCA_023386115.1 Pseudomonadota bacterium | reverse complement strand
AGGTCAGTGAGACGGAGCGACTATGCGAACCCGTCCACGACGCCGCCGACCAGATTGAGGCCGAGCAGGAATTCCGCCGCGAAATCCGTGCGCACCACCGGTTCGCGTGCGACGTCGCCGCGCAGGGCCTCGGCTTCCGCACGCCGCGCCGCGACCGCATCGGCGATCGAGACCGCGCCGAAGACGATCTGCGAACCGCCCTGCAGCTGGGCGAGCCGCCCGAGATCGGGGCCGATCACCGTGGCGATCTTCGGATAGCCGCCGGTCGATTGGCGGTCGGCCATCAGGATGATCGGCAGGCCGTTGCCCGGCACCTGGATCGCCCCCTTGGCGACGCCGTCGGACACGATGTCGTGCCCCTTCGCGTGCGTGAGCGGCGTCCCGTCGAGAAAGCAGGCCATGCGGTCGCCCCGGGGCGAGACGGTCCACGAGCGTGTCAGGAAGGCGGCGATCTGGTCGGGCGAGAAGTAATCGTCCTGCGGGCCGAGGATCACGCGGATCCGCGACGCGTCCCGGGAGAGCCACGGCACGAGCAGGCGCTGGGGCGCCCTGCCGCCCGGCCGGGCTCCGGCGACGGGCAGGCGGTCTCCGGCCTGGAGCCCGCGCCCGTCGAGGCCCCCGAGGGCGGAGCGGGTATGGGTCGCCGTCGAGCCGAGGACCGGCGCCACGTCGAGCCGGCCCGCCACGGCGAGGTAGCCCCAGGCGCCCGCCTTGCCGGCCCTGACGGTCAGGGTCTGCCCCGGCTCCAGGGTCAGGGCGCAGGAGGTGGGCAGCGCCTCGCCGTCGAGGGCCGAGCGGAACCCGGCCGAGACCACGGCGAGGCTCAGCGGCCCGTCGGAGGCGCCGACGGTCAGGCCGCCCGTCGAGATCTCGATCGCCGTGGCGTCGAGCGGATTGCCGACCGCCCGGTTGGCGGTGGCGGCCATCAGCGGGTCCATCGCGCCCGCGGGCGTGATGCCGAACCGGAGGTAGCCGTGCCGGCCACCGTCCTGAAGCGTCACCCCAGGCCCGGCGGTCTCGATCGTCAGCACGCTCATCGTGACGCCTCCTCGCGCCGTGCCACCCGCTCCCCGGCCGCCTCCCGGGCGGCGAGGCCGGCATAGGCCGCGGCGTCGACGGCCTCGAAGCGGATCTCGTCGCCCGGCCGCACGAAGAAGCTCTCCGCCCGTTCGGGCGCGTAGAGCTTGGACGGCGTGGCGCCAAGCACGTACCAGCCGGTCGGCATCGGCACGGTCGCCACGGCCGCGAGGCCGCCGCCGACCATCACGGCATTGGTCGGGTGGGGCGGGCGCGGACTCGGGCGCCGCTTGACGGCCAGCGGCGCCGGCAGGCCGCCGAGATAGGCGAAACCCGGCGCGAAGCCGTACATGTAGACCCGGTAGGTCCCCCCTTCATGCAGGGCGGCGACCTGCGCGGGCGTTCGCCCGATCAGGTCGGCGACGGCCGCCAGGTCCTCGCCATGGGGCGCGTCGTAGCAGCAGGGCAGGATCCAGCGGGCCGGAGCGGCGGCCCGCCGGATGGTCCCGCCGGTCAGGCCGCGGACGTGCCCCGCCAGGGTCTCCCGGTCGAGCACCAGCGGGTCGTAGTGGATCATCAGCGACCGGTAGGTCGGAACCGTCTCCAGGATGCCCGGCAGGCTTTGGGCGGCCAGGGCGTCGTCCAGGGCGAGGACCCGGTCGCTGATCGCGGGGTCGACAATCGTGCCGAATTCGGCGACGAGCGCGGCCTCGCCGGCATCGAGGAGACGGGGCGTGTCGTTGTGACGGGGCGTGTCGGTCTCGGTCATCGTCAGCCCGTCGCGAATTCCGTGTTGAGACGATCCGTGACGAGCATGCAGCCGGGCGCGTGGGTGATGGCGAAGTCGGGGCGCGCCGCGGCGATCACGGATTGCGGGGTGACGCCGCAGGCCCAGAAGACCGGGATCTCGTCCGGGCCGACCGGCACCGGATCGCCGTAATCGACCCGCTGCAGGTCCTCGATGCCGATCAGGTCCGGCCGTGCGAGATGCACGGGGGCGCCGTGGACCCGGGGGTAGCGTCCTGTGACCTGGACCGCCTGGATGGCCTGGGCGGGGGTCAGGGGCCGCATCGACACCACCATCGGCCCGGCGAACGGCCCGGCCGGCTCGCACGCGATGCTGGTGCGGTACATCGCGACATGCGTGCCGCGCTCGACATGGCGCAACGGCAGGCCCGCCTCCAGCATCGCCGCCTCGAACGAGAACGAGCAGCCGATCACGAAGGCCACGAGATCGTCGCGCCAGACGGAGGTCACGTCCGGCAGCTCGTCGACCAGCTCCCCGCCGCACCAGACGCGGTACATCGGGATGTCGGTCGCGATGTCGAGATCGAGGCCGAGCTCGGGGATGTCGCGGCGGCCGGGCCTGGACTCGCCGATGATCGGGCAGGATTTCGGGTTGCGCTCGGCGAACAGGCGGAAATCGTCCGCGATCCGCTCGGGAAAGACCGCGAGATTGCCCTGCACGTAGCCGTTGGCCATGCCGGCGGTGCACCCGGCGATCGCGCCGCTGCGGCAGGCGAGGCGCACCTCCGCGCCGGTGGCGGACGCCCGGTCGACGGCGTCTCGTGTCGGATGAGGGGTCATTGCAGGCCTCGCTCGCTCAAAATTTCGGCAAGCCTACCGCTTGGGCAGATGATGGCAAATCATGATCGTTCATGGGAGTCCATGATCCCGCTTCATGGCAAGCCAGTCCGCCGCCACCGACCGGGCGATCTCCGCCGCCGCCGCGCTCAGCCGGTTGTCGGGAGCATTCTCGTACGCCGCCACGAACCCGACGGCGGGGAGGCCGACCGACGCGTCGAGCACGCGCAGCTGGCCTCGTTCGATCTCGGGCAGGACGGCGTCCGCCGGCATGGCCCCGATCCCCGTTCCCTCGATCGCCATGCGGATGATCGCCGAGAGGGAGGCGCTAGTATAGAGACGCGGCGGGGGCAGGTCCGCCTGGACCAGAAGGTCGCGCAGCTGCGCGTAGGGCGTCGTGTTGGGCGGGAACGTGATGATGGGATGGCGCGTGAGCTCCGCCAGCCCGATCGGACCGGAAGCGGTCACGAGGCCGGGGGAGGCGATCCAGGCGGTGGCGAACTGGCCGAGGGACACGTTCACCAGCTTCGGGGTCGTGACCGGCCCGACCAGGAACGCAAGGTCGAGATCGCGCCGGAGCAGCGCCTCACGCATGGCCGGGGACACGTCGACCGCGAGGTCGATGGCGATGCCCGGATAGGTCCGCCCCATGACGTCGATGAACGCCGTCAGCCAGGTATGGACGATGGTCTCGGACACGCCGAGACGCAGGCTGCCGCTGCGGCTCGCCGGCGCGGTGATGGCGCCGACCATCTCGCCATGCAGGCGCAGGAGGCGCTCGGCATAGCCCATCAGCTCATGGCCCTTGGGCGTCAGGCTGAGGCTGCGCGGAAGGCGGTTGATGAGCGTGAGCCCGAAGGCGCGCTCCAGCGCCGCGATCCGGTGCGAGACGGCCGGCTGCGTGGTGTTGAGCCGCTTGGCGGCGGCGCTGAAGCTGCCGAGGGCCGCCGTCCAGTAGAAGATCTGGATCGTTCTCAGGTCCGGGACGACATCGGACATGGCTCAGGTTCCGTCGCATCGTCCCGGGGCGGGTCGCGGCCTCACGGTCGCGCCAGGCCCGGGCCCGGAG
>JAEWKL010000889.1 GCA_023386115.1 Pseudomonadota bacterium | reverse complement strand
GCGCGGGGCCGCGGCGCGCCGTCGACGGGGTGGTGCAGGACGCGCTCGGCGAGCCGGTGCCGCCGCCGCTCGAGCCCGAGCGCTACTGGCTGCGCTGAGTGCGGCGCCTAAGTGTCTCTCACACAACTCCCGCTCACCGTCGTCGTTCGCTGTGGCGGCGTCAGCGCAGCGGGAGTTGTGTGAGGTGCACTAAGACCCCGGCACGGTGAGGACGAGCGGCCCGTTGCGGGTGGCCACCACCGTGTGCTCGAACTGCACCGTCAGCGCCCGCGGGCGGCTGTAGAGGGTCCAGGGATCGTCGCCGTTCTCGGCGAAGTCGGCGCCCAGCGACAGGAACGGCTCGACGGTGAAGACCAGTCCCTCCGCCATGATCCGGCGCTCGGAGGCGTCGGGCCAGGTTGCGATCTCGGTCGGCTCCTCGTGCAGCGAGGCGCCGACCCCGTGACTGGCGAGGTTGCGCACCAGGGTGTAGCCGTTCTTCTTGGCGAAGGCGCCGACCGCCCGGCCGATGCCGGAAAGCGGCTTGCCGGCCCCGACCTGGCGTAAGCCCGTCCACATCGCCCGGCGCCCGTCCCGGCACAGCCGCTCGACCGCGCGGGTCACCGGCGGCACCGCGAAGGAGGCCCCGGTATCGGAGAACCAGCCGTCCTTCTCGGCCGAGACGTCGATGTTGACGAGGTCGCCGGGCGCGATCCGGCGCTCGCCCGGGATGCCGTGGGCGACCTCCTCGTTGACGCTGATGCAGGTCGCGCCGGGAAAGCCGTAGACCGTCTCGGGCGCCGACCGGGCGCCCGCCCGCTCCAGGCCATCGCGCCCGATCCGGTCGAGCTCGGCCGTGGTCATGCCGGGCTCGATCGCCCGGCCCATCGCCTCCAGGGTCTCGGCGACGATGCGACCGATCCGGCGCAAGCTTTCCAGTTCCTCGTCGCTCGACACCGTCATGTCGTCATCCCTCGCGCGGCCGATCGGCAGGCCCTGATGCGGGGCTTGTGCCATCGCGGCGGGGGATCGGCAAAGCCTGCGGTCAGCCGCCGGCCAGCGCCCCCGTCAGCGCGCTGCCGGGATCGGTCAGGTCCGCGATGACGCTGAAATGATGCCGGTCCGCGATCTCGAACGCCTGCGTCTCGACCCCGAGCCCGTGCCAGACCGTCGGCAGCAGCAGGTTCTGGCGCCGGAACTCCGGCAGTTCGTCGCTCCCTGCGACGGCGATCAGCCGGGCGCCCGGGCGCGGCTCGCGCAAGGCAGGGCTCTCGGCGCGGGCCTCGGCGGGATCGAGATGCAGGACCTCGTTCATCCCCGTGCCGAGGAGCGGGCGCAGGTCGTGGACGCCGCTGATCGAGACGACCCGCGCGATGCGCTCCGCGCAGGCGAGGCCGACATCGGCGCAGAGCATCCGGCTGACGAGGTGGCCGCCGGCGGAGTGGCCCGAGAGATGGATCGGCCCCGCCACCTCGGCGCTCGCCCGATCGAGGAAGGCGGCGATCTCGGCCGTGATGGCGGCGATGCGCGCTTCCGGGCAGAGCGTGTAGCTCGGCAGCGCGACGGCGAGGCCGTGGGCGAGGGGGCCGGCGGCGAGATGGGACCAGACCGAGCGGTCGAAGGCCTTCCAGTAGCCGCCATGGACGAACACCGCGAGGCCGCGCGGCTTGGCCTCGGGCAGGAACAGGTCGTAGGCGTGGCGCGGGCCGGCGCCGTAGGGCAGGCCCAGGCGGGCGCGTCCCTCCGCCGACAGGTGCTCGCGGAAGGCGGAAGCGGCCTCGCTCCAGCGCGCCGGGTAGCTCCTGGCGTCGGGGATCGCGCCGACATTGTCGTAGGCGCGGTCGCTGTCCCCGAGGGCGCCGCCGGTGGTCCAGGAGACCGGTTGCACCGAGACCGATTGCATGGAAGCCGGCGGCATCAGGCTTGGTCCGGTACGATCGCGGTCGCCTCGATCTCGACCAGCGCGCCCGGCTCGACGAGGTCGGCGACGCCGACGAGCGCCATGGCGGGAAAATTCCGGCCCATCACCCGGCGGTAGACGGGGCCGAGCTCGGCCAGCGAGGCGCGGTAGGTGTCGACGCTGCGCACGTACCAGGTCAGGCGCGCGACGTGCTCCGGCCCGGCGCCGGCCTCGGCCAGCACGGCCAGGATGTTGCGAAGGATCTGCTCGACCTGGGGCACGAAGCCCTCGGCCAGCACCTCGTCCGCGTCCCAGCCGATCAGGCCGCCGGTCATCACCACGGTGCCGCGGCCGGCCTTGCCGTTGGCGTAGCCCTTCGGCTTCTTCCAGCCCGGGGGCTGGAGCGTGGTCAGGGCAGGCGTTTCCGTTTCGGGGCGGAGCGGGATCGGGCTGGCGGTCATGCGGTCTCTCCCTCAATGGTCGCGGCCTCCGCCTCCGCCTGCCGGCGCAGGGCGAAGCGTTGCAGCTTGCCGGATTCGGTCTTCGGCAGGGCCGGCACGTAATGCACCGCCCGCGGGTACTTGTAGGGCGCGAGGTCGTTCTTCACGTGCTCCTGCAACGCCTTGGTCATCGCCGCGTCGCCGGCAAAGCCCGCGTTCAGCACCACGTAGGCGGCGACGATGCGGCCGCGCTCGGGGCAGGGCGCCGCGACGACGCCGCATTCGGCCACCGCCGGATGGGCGAGCAGGCTCGCCTCCACCTCCGGCCCGGCGATGTTGTAGCCGGCCGAGACGATCATGTCGTCGTTGCGGGCCTGGAACCAGAAATAGCCGTCCTCATCCTGGAGGTAGGTGTCGCCGGTGACGTTCCAGCCGTCCTGCACGTAGACGGTCTGGCGCTCGTCGGCGAGGTAGCGGCAGCCGATCGGCCCGCGCACCGCGAGCCGGCCCGGCACCCCGGGCGGGCAGGGTCGGCCATCCGCGTCGATCACCCGTGCCTCGTAGCCCGGTACCGGCTTGCCGGTGGCGCCGGGGCGGATCTCGTCCTCGGGCGACGCGATGAAGATGTGCAGCATCTCGGTCGCGCCGATGCCGTCCATCAGCATCAGGCCCGTGGCCGTCTTCCAGGCATGGAAGGTCGGCGCCGGCAGGGTCTCGCCGGCCGAGACGCATTTTCGCAGGGACGACAGGTCGGCTTGCCCGATCAGCCCCAGCATCGCCCGGTAGGCGGTCGGCGCCGTGAACAGGATCGTGGCGCGGTGGCGGGCGATTCCCGCGGCGAGGTCCGCCGGCCCGGCCTTCTCGAGCAAGACCGCCCGGGCGCCGACCCGGAACGGGAATAGCACCAGCCCGCCGAGGCCGAAGGTGAAGGCGAGGGGCGGCGAGCCGATGAACACGTCGTCGGCATCCGCCCGCAGCACCTCGCGGGCGTAACAGTCGCAGATCACCAGCAGGTCGCGCTGGTAGTGGATCGTCGCCTTCGGCAGGCCGGTGGTGCCGGAGGTGAACCCGAGCAGGCACGGGTCGTCGGCCCGCGTGAGGGGGGGCTCGAAGCGGTCGGAGGCGCCGTCGAGGAGATCCCCGAGTTCGCCCCCGGCGGTGCCGCGCCAGGTCACGACCCGCACCGGCTCGGTCCGTCCGTCGGCGGCCTTCGCCATCTCGTCGATCAGCCCGGCATCGCAGAGGGCGAGCGGGATGCGGGCCTTGTCGAGGATCTGGGTCAGCTCGCGCGCCCGCAAGAGCGGCATCGTCGCCACCACGATCCCGCCGGCCTTGATGATCGCGAGGTAGAGCGCGACCTTGGTCGGGTTGTTGGCCGAGCGCAGCAGCACCCGGCCCCCCGGCACCAGGCCGAGGCGGTCGACGAGGACGTTCGCCATCCGGTCGATCTGCCGCTTCAGCTCGGCATAGGTCCAGGTGACCTCCTCGCCGACGAGGGCCACCCGCGCGCCGCGCCCCTCCGCGACGTGGCGGTCGACCAGCTCGACGGTGGCGTTCAGGTGCTCGGGGTAGCCGAGCCGGTCGAGGTTGATGAAGTCCGGCATCCGGTCCGGCGGCGGCAGGTTGTCCCGCACGAAGGTGTCGGGGCGCCGCGTCCACGGGCTGGCGCCGGGGCCGGACCCGGTCCCGAGGGCGGCCTCCTGATGCGCGAACGTGACGGTCTGCGGCATACGGGTCTCCGGCACGGCAGCCTCCATCGGACACTCCTCTCCTCTGGCGAGACTCCGCCCTCAGGCGAGAATCTGGCGGGCGATGACGAGCTTCTGGACCTCGGTGGCGCCCTCGTAGATCCGCAGCGCGCGGATCTCGCGGTAGAGCGTCTCCGGCACCGAGCCGGAGCGGACGCCCTCGCCGCCATGGAGCTGCACCGCCCGGTCGATCACATCTTGCGCGGCTTCCGTCGCCACCATCTTGGCCATCGCGGCCTCGCGGGTGATGCGGGGGGCGCCCGAATCCCGGGTCCAGGCGGCACGGTAGACGTGGAGCGCCGCAGAATCGATCGCCGTCGCCATCTCGGCGAGGCTGGTCTGGGTCAGCTGCATCGCGGCGAGCGGCGCCCCGAACAGGTGTCGCGATTGCGCGCGCTGGAGCGAGGCGTCGAGGGCGCGGCGGGCGAAGCCGAGGCCAGCGGCGCCGACGGTCGCGCGGAAGACGTCGAGCGTCGCCATCGCGACCTTGAACCCGGCCCCGGCCTCGCCGATGCGGCTCTCGGCCGGCACGCGGCAATCCGCGAAGCGCAGCCGCGCGAGCGGGTGGGGCGCGATGGTGTCGAGGCGCTCAAGCGTCGTCAGGCCGGGCGTGTCCGCCGGCACCAGGTAGGCCGAGAGGCCCCGCGCGCCCGGCGCCTCGCCGCTCCGGGCGAAGACGACGTAGGTGTCGGCGATGCCGCCGTTCGAGATCCAGGTCTTCTCGCCGTCGAGCCGCACCATGCCGTCATCGGTCGGCGTCGCCGCGAGCGCGATCTGGGCGACGTCCGAGCCCGCTTCCGGCTCGGTCAGCGCGAAGGCGGCGATGCGGCGCCCGGCGCGCACTCCGGGCAGCACCGCCTCGCGCTGCGCCCGCGTGCCGGCCAGCGTCAGCGCCCCGGTGCCCAGCCCCAGCATGGCGAACGCGAAGTCGGCGAGGCCGTCGTGGCGGGCAAAGGTCTCGCGCAGCAGGCACAGGGCGCGGACGTCGAACACCCCGTCCTCGGGAGCGGCGAAGCGCAGGAAACCGGCCTCGCCGAGGGCCGCGACGAGACGCCGGCACGAGCCGTCGACGTCGTGGTGATCGACGAGATCCGGGACCGTGCGGGCGGCCCAGGAATCGGCCTCGGCGGCGAGGTCGCGGTGGCGGGGCTCGAAGAACGGCCAGTCGAGGAACGTCCTGTCCGGCATCGCTCAGTTCCCCTCGAAGACCGGCTTGGTCTTGCCGGCGAAGGCCTCGAAGGCGCGGCGGAAATCCTGGGTCTTCATGCACAGCGCCTGGGCCACCGCCTCGGCGTCGATGGCGGCGTCCACCCCCATCGCCCATTCCATGTGCAGCATCCGCTTGGTCAGGCCGTTGGCGTAGGCCGGGCCCTGCACGAGGGCGCGGGCGGTCTCGCGGGCGGCCTTCAAGGACTCTCCCGCCGGCACCAGGCGGTTGAAGAAGCCCCAGCGCTCGCCTTCCTCGGCGCTCATGAAGCGGCCGGTATAGAGGAGCTCGGAGGCCCGGCCCTGGCCGATGATCCGGGGCAGGATCGCGCAGGCGCCCATGTCGCAGCCGGCGAGCCCCACCCGGTTGAACAGGAACGCCACCTTGGCGCCAGCCGCCGCCACCCGCAGGTCGGAGGCCATGGCGATGATCGCGCCCGCTCCCGCGCAGACGCCCTCGACCGCCGCCACGACCGGCTGCGGGCAGGCCCGCATCTCCTTGACGAGGTCGCCGGTCATCGTCGTGAAGGCGTGGAGGTCGGCGGCGCCCAGGGTGGTCAGCGGCTCGATGATCTCGAACACGTCGCCGCCGCTCGAGAAGTTGCCGCCGGCGCCGGTGACGATGACGGCCGTCACGCTCTCCTCGAAGCGCAGGGCCCGGAAGGTGTCGCGCAGTTCGGCGTAGCTCTCGAAGGTGAGCGGGTTCTTCTTCTCCGGCCGGTTCAAGGTCACGGTCGCGATGCCGTCTTGAACCGCGAAGCCGAAATGCTGCGGCGTGAACCCGGCGAGCGGGGCCGCGATGGCGTTCTGGCGCCTCATGGTGCCTCCCTGGCGTTTTGGCTTCTGTTTTGCTGGAGTGCCGCCCGGCCGCACCGAGGCCTTGAGGGCGGAGAGCTGCGTCGAGAGCGCCTCCTGCTCGGCCGGATCGAGGGTGCCGACGAGCTCGGCGATCCAGTCGGCATGCGCCCTCGCCATCTCGGTGAAGACCGCGCGGCCTTGGCGGGTCAGGCGCACCTGAACCGCCCGGCGGTCGGATTCCGAGACCTGGCGGTCGATCAGCTCCTCCTGCGCCAGCCGCTCGACGAGGCCGGTGACGTTGCCGTTCGACACCATCATCCGGCGCGACAGCTCGCTCAGCATGATGCCGTCCGGAGCGCGTTCGAGCTGCGCCATCAGGTCGAAGCGGGGGAGCGTGGTGTCGAACTGATCGCGCAGGCGCCGGCGGATCTCCGCCTCGATGGTGTTGGCGGTGGTGAGCAGCCGCAGCCACAGCCGCAGCTCGCTGCGGTGGGCGGGGATCTCTGTCGGTGCGTTCACAGCTCGCCTCCCGCCACCGCGACGGCCTGGCCGGTGACGGCGCCGGCCCCTGTCCCCGCGAGCCACAGCACCGCGTCCGCCACCTCCTCGGGACGGACCAGGCGGCCCATCGGGTTGTGGCGGGTGAACTCGGCGAGGAGGTCGTCGCGGGAGCGGCCGGTCCTGGCCTCCAGCCCGCCGATGGCGTGGCCCACGAGGTCGGTGTCGGTGAAGCCGGGGCAGACCGCGTTGACGGTGATGCCGGTGGCGGCGAGCTCCAGCGCCAGCGCCCGGGTGAGCCCGACGACGGCGTGCTTGGCCGCGCAATAGGCGCTCACGTAGCCGTAGCCCTTGAGGCCGGCGGTGGAGGCGACCGTGACGATCCGGCCGCCGCCCTCCGCCTTCATGGCCGGGACGACGGCGCGGGCCGCGACCAGCACCGGCTCGACGTTGAGCGCCATCATCCGGCGCAAGGTCTCGACGTCGCTGCGGGTAAGCGGCGCGGTCTCGGCCCCGCCGGCATTGTTGACCAGCACCGCGACCGGGCCGGCCTGCGCGGCGGCGTGGCCGAGGGCCGCCTCCAGGGC